>JBOICD010000599.1:0-2050 GCA_050739855.1 Pseudomonas sp. | reverse complement strand
GAGTTCTATGTGGCACAGAAACCCGGCAGCCGTGGACAGTTGCCAGGCACGCTCAGCGCCCTCAAGCCACTGACTGAACTGCCCGGTGCCGAACACCTGCCAGCCAGCCCTGGCGTCGCGATCTGGGACCGCCAGGGCAAGCTGGCCTACTTCGGCCCTTACAGCGAGGGGGCGACCTGCAACTCGAGCAACAGCTTTATCGAGCCGATTCTGCTGGCCTTGAGTCAGGGCCGGGCGGTCAGCGCTACCCACACCATGGCAGTGGGCTGCTATTGTCCCTGGCAGCCCTAGCGCACCCACGCCAGAGCGGCCTCCACAATTCACGGCCCCTGCTTTGGGACTATGCTATTCGCAAAAAAGCACAAGGAGTCTTGATGAAGCGCAGCCTGACCTTTCTCGCTGTGGTCATTGCCGCGGCAGTCGGCGGCGGTTACTGGTACGTGCAGGGCAAGTTGCCGCAGCGTGAAGGCGAGGTCGCCCTGGCCAGCCTGCAGGCCCCGGTGAGCGTGCGTTATGACGCCCGTGGCGTACCGCACCTGCAGGCCAGCAACGAGATCGACCTGTACCGCGCCCTGGGCTATGTGCATGCCCAGGACCGGCTGTTCCAGATGGAGATCATCCGCCGCCTGGCCCGTGGCGAGCTGGCTGAAGTACTTGGTAGGAGGCTGGTGGCCACCGATACCCTGTTTCGCAGCCTGCGTATTCGTGAACAGGCCGAGCGCTACATCGAACGCCAGGACAAACAATCGCCCGCCTGGCTCGCCTTGCAGGCCTACCTCGATGGCGTCAATGCCTGGCAGGACAGCCACCCCAAACCCATGGAATTCGATGTGCTGGGCATCACGCCACGGCCGTTCACCGCCCAGGACACCCTGAGCATTGCCGGCTACATGGCCTACAGCTTTGCCGCCGCCTTTCGCACGGAACCGGCATTGACCTATGTGCGCGACCAGCTCGGCAGCGAATACCTGAAAATCTTCGACCTCGACTGGCACCCTGAAGGTGCGCTACACAGCCGCCCGCCGCTGGCAGCTGCCGACTGGAAAAGCCTGGAGCACCTGGCGCAGGTCAGCCAGCAAGCCCTGAGCGAGGCTGGCATTCCACAGTACGAAGGCAGCAACGCCTGGGCGGTGTCCGGCAGCCGCACCCGCAGTGGCAAGCCACTGCTGGCTGGCGATCCGCATATCAGCTTTGCCGTACCCGCCGTCTGGTACGAAGCCGAGCTGTCGGCGCCCGGCTTCAACCTCTATGGCTATCACCAGGCGCTCAACCCCTTCGCTTCGCTGGGGCACAACCGCGAGTTCGGCTGGAGCCTGACCATGTTCCAGAACGACGATGTCGACCTGATCGCCGAGCTGGCCAATCCGGCCAACCCTGACCAGGTGCGTATCAATGGCCAGTGGCAACCGTTGACCATCACCCGGGACACTATCGCGGTGAAAGGCGAGGAGCCCGTCACCATCACCCTGCGGCGCTCGCCACACGGCCCGATCGTCAACCAGGTGATCGGCGCCAATGCCGGGCCCACACCGATTGCCATGTGGTGGGCGTTCCTGGAAACCGACAACCCGGTTCTCGAAGGTTTCTACCAGGTCAATCGCGCCGACACCCTGGACAAGATGCGCAGCGCCGCCGCGAAGATCCAGGCGCCCGGTCTCAACCTGGTGTGGGCCAATGCCCGTGGTGATATCGGCTGGTGGGCGGCGGCACAGTTACCGATTCGCCCGGACGGGGTAAACCCGTCGTTCATCCTCGACGGCAGCACTGCCCAGGCCGACAAACTCGGCTTCTACCCGTTCAGCGCCAACCCGCAGGCGGAAAACCCGGCCAGCGGCTATATCGTCTCGGCCAACTATCAGCCGCCCGCGGCCATGCCGATTCCCGGTTACTACAACCTCCCCGACCGTGGCCAACAGCTCGATCGCCACCTGGCCGATGCAACGATCAAATGGGATACGCAAAACAGTCAGGCGCTGCAGCTCGACACGGCCAGCGGCTATGGCCCACGCACCCTGGCGCCGTTGTTGGGGATCTTGCGAGAGGTGGCCGC
>JBOICD010000598.1:0-2053 GCA_050739855.1 Pseudomonas sp. | reverse complement strand
GGTCAAAGCCGCAGGCTTGGCTGACCAGGTGCTGGAGTTCGTCTTCGACCGTCTGCGTGCCCGTTACGAAGACGAAGGCATCGACGTTGCCACCTACCTGTCGGTACGTGCCCTCAAGCCGGGTTCGGCCCTCGACTTCGACCAGCGCGTGCAGGCCGTACAGGCCTTCCGTCAGTTGCCTGAAGCCGCTGCCCTGGCCGCAGTGAACAAGCGTGTGTCGAACCTGCTGAGCAAGGCCGAAGGCGCGGTTGCGACCACGGTCGAGCCGAAGTACTTCGACAATGCCAACGAGTTCTCCCTGTACTCGGCGATCCAGCAAGCCGACCAGGCGGTGCAACCGATGGCCGCTGCGCGTCAATACAGCGAGTCGCTGGCACGTCTGGCTGCCCTGCGTGAACCGGTCGACGCCTTCTTCGAGGCGGTGATGGTCAACGCCGACGACGCCAATGTGCGGGCCAACCGCTATGCCTTGCTCAGCCGCCTGCGCGGTCTGTTCCTGGGCGTGGCCGACATTTCGCTGCTGGGGTAAGTCTTGAAACTGCTGATTCTCGATCGGGACGGGGTGATCAACCAGGACTCCGACGCCTATATCAAGTCGCTGGACGAGTGGATTCCGATCCCGGGTTCGATCGAAGCGATCGCGCAGTTGAGCAAAGCCGGCTGGACGGTGGCGGTCGCCACCAACCAGTCCGGCATCGCTCGCGGCTACTACGACCTGGCAACCCTCGAGGCCATGCATGCGCGTCTGCGCATGCTGGTGGCCGAGCAGGGTGGCGAGGTTGGCCTGATCGTCTATTGCCCTCACGGCCCGGATGAAGGCTGCGACTGCCGCAAGCCCAAGCCGGGCATGCTGCGAACCATTGCCGTGCATTACCAGGTAGACCTGGCCGGGTTGTGGTTTGTCGGTGATAGTAAGGGTGACCTGGAAGCCGCATTGACCGTCGATGCTCAACCGATTCTGGTAAAAACCGGAAAAGGCGAGAAAACCCTGAGCAAGGGAATTCCCGAAGGCACGTTGATTTTCGATGATCTGGCAGCCATCGCCAGAGAACTTATCCACAAATAGGGCGTCTGCGAACCAGGCGCACTTTTACTAGGCGGGCAAGCCCGCAACGGTACATGCCGCTATGTCGATCCTGCAGGCGATCAGAATTTTTCTTTTTTACCTGCTGCTGGGTACCAGCTCTTTGCTGTGGTGCACCCTGAGCTTTTTTATTGCGCCGTTTCTGCCATTCGGCGCCCGTTATCGCTTCATCAATGTCTACTGGTGCCGCTTCGCGCTGGTGCTGGTGCGGGTCTTCCTGAACATCAAGGTCAAGGTCAGCGGGGCTGAAAACATCCCCAAGCAGCCCTGTGTGATCCTCTCCAATCACCAGAGCACCTGGGAGACGTTCTTCCTTTCGGCGTATTTTTCGCCGTTGAGCCAGGTGCTCAAACGTGAACTGCTGTACGTGCCGTTCTTCGGCTGGGCCATGGCCATGCTGCGGCCTATCGCGATTGACCGTGACAACCCGAAGGCTGCGCTCAAGCAGGTTGCCAGCGAAGGCGACAAGCTGCTCAAGGACGGCGTCTGGGTGCTGATTTTCCCGGAAGGTACGCGTGTGCCGTTCGGCCAGATCGGCAAGTTCTCCCGCGGCGGCACCGCCCTGGCCGTGAATGCCGACCTGCCCGTCCTGCCGATTGCCCACAACGCCGGAAAATTCTGGCCCAAGCAGGGTTGGAGCAAACGGGCCGGTACCATCGAGGTAGTGATCGGTGCGCCGATGTACGCTGAAGGCACTGGCCCACGTGCGATTGCCGAGCTCAACGACCGGGCGGCGGCCTGGAACGAACAGACTCAACGCGACTTGGGTTCGTTGCCGGCACAAGCCCCGAACGCCGCTCAAGGCGTTGCCTGACGATCTGTGGATAACTTGTGCACAGTATTTTGATCTTTCGCTGAAAAATTCGCTAAGTGATTAATTTTCTTACTTATTTCTCTGTATGACTGTTTTCCTGAAATCGTGCATAAGTTTTTCCGCGGCATAAAATAATCCGGGTAGGTGGGAGCGGG
>JBOICD010000597.1:0-2057 GCA_050739855.1 Pseudomonas sp. | reverse complement strand
GGATTACAGCGCCAGCCTGAACAACTCGCTGGAGGGCCTGCGCATCGGCCTGCCGAAGGAATACTTCGGTGCCGGCCTCGACCCACGCATTGCCGACCTGGTCCAGGCCAGCGTCAAGGAGCTGGAAAAGCTCGGTGCCGTGGTCAAGGAAATCAGCCTGCCGAACATGCAGCACGCGATCCCGGCCTACTACGTGATCGCCCCGGCGGAAGCATCGTCCAACCTGTCGCGTTTTGATGGCGTGCGTTTCGGCTACCGCTGCGAGAACCCGGTCGACCTCACCGACCTGTACAAGCGCTCCCGTGGCGAAGGCTTCGGTATCGAAGTACAACGCCGGATCATGGTCGGTGCCTACGCCCTCTCGGCCGGTTACTACGACGCCTACTACCTGCAGGCGCAGAAGATCCGCCGCCTGATCAAGAACGACTTCATGAGCGCCTTCAACGAGGTCGACGTGATTCTCGGCCCGACCACGCCAAACCTGGCCTGGAAGATCGGCGCCAAGAACAACGACCCGGTCGCGGAATACCTGGAAGACGTCTACACCATTACCGCCAACCTCGCTGGCCTGCCGGGCCTGTCGATGCCGGCCGGTTTTGTCGATGGTCTGCCGGTTGGCGTGCAGCTGCTCGCCCCGTATTTCCAGGAAGGCCGCCTGCTCAACGTCGCGCACCGCTATCAGCAAGTGACTGATTGGCACACCCGCGTACCTACCGGCTTCTGAGGGATCACCACATGCAATGGGAAGTTGTCATCGGGCTGGAGATTCACACCCAGCTCGCCACCCAGTCGAAGATTTTCTCCGGCAGCGCCACCACGTTCGGTTCCGAGCCGAACACCCAGGCCAGCCTGATCGACTTAGGGATGCCCGGCGTGCTGCCGGTGCTCAACCAGGAAGCGGTGCGCATGGCCTGCATGTTCGGTCTGGCGATTGACGCCGAGATCGGCCAGCACAACGTGTTCGCGCGTAAAAACTACTTCTACCCCGACCTGCCCAAGGGTTACCAGATCAGCCAGATGGAACTGCCGATCGTCGGCAAGGGCCACCTGGACATCGCCCTCGAGGACGGCACGGTCAAACGCGTCGGCATCACCCGTGCGCACCTGGAAGAAGATGCCGGCAAGAGCCTGCACGAAGACTTCAGCGGCTCCACCGGTATCGACCTGAACCGTGCCGGCACGCCGCTGCTGGAAATCGTTTCCGAGCCGGACATGCGTAACGCCAAGGAAGCCGTGGCCTACGTCAAGGCCATCCACGCCCTGGTGCGCTACCTGGGCATCTGCGACGGCAACATGGCCGAAGGCTCGCTGCGTTGCGACTGTAACGTCTCGGTACGGCCGAAAGGCCAGGTCGAGTTCGGTACCCGCTGCGAGATCAAGAACGTCAACTCGTTCCGCTTCATCGAACGCGCGATCAACAGCGAAATCCAGCGCCAGATCGAGCTGATCGAAGATGGTGGCAAGGTTGTTCAGGAAACCCGCCTGTACGACCCGAACAAGGACGAGACGCGCTCCATGCGCAGCAAAGAGGAAGCCAACGACTACCGTTACTTCCCCGATCCGGACCTGCTGCCCGTGGTGATCGAAGGCGCTTACCTCGACACCATCCGCGTCACCCTGCCGGAGCTGCCACCGCAGAAGCGCGAGCGCTTCCAGAGCCAGTTCGGTCTGTCGGCCTATGACGCCAACGTACTGGCTTCGAGCCGCGAACAAGCCGACTACTTCGAACAAGTAGTCAGCGTGTGTGGCGATGCCAAGCTGGCCGCCAACTGGGTCATGGTCGAGCTGGGCAGCCTGCTCAACAAGCTGGGCCTGGAAATCGATCAGGCGCCGGTGACCGCCGCACAACTGGGCGGCATGCTGCAGCGCATCCTCGACAACACCATCAGCGGCAAAATCGCCAAGGTGGTATTCGAGAAGATGGCTGCCGGTGAAGGCGACGCCGACCAGATCATCGAGGCCGAAGGCCTGAAACAGGTGACTGACAGCGGTGCGATCGAGAAGGTGCTGGACGAGATGCTCGCGGCCAACGCCGAGCAGGTCGAGCAGTACCGCGC
>JBOICD010000596.1:0-2062 GCA_050739855.1 Pseudomonas sp. | reverse complement strand
CGTAAGGGTAGTGGCTGACCTTGAGGCCGGCACCGGCGAAGATGGTTTCATGGATCGGCCAGGTAGGATCGCTCAGCCAGATGCCGCGGCCCGGCAGGCAGTGTTCGATGAGCTCCGCGGCAAGGCGCAGGGCGCCAGTGCCGCCCGGTGTCTGGGTGGCGCCTGCGCGTTTGCTGGCCAGCAGTGCCGAGCCGTGACCTAACACCAGTTCACTGATCAGGCGACCGAAGTCAGCGTCGCCATGACCGCCGACGTAGCTCTTGCTCGACTGTTGCTCGAGCAGGCGCTGTTCAGCGAGTTTGACTGCCGCTGGAATCGGCGTCAGGCCCTGGGCGTCCTTGAAGACGCCCACACCCAGGTCAAACTTGTCTGGGTTGCTGTCGTTGGCGTAGGCCTCCATCAGTCCCAGAATCGGATCACCGGGTACGCGCCCGATCGCGCTGAAGTGCATTACTTGCGGCCTTCGGCGGTTTTGGCGACCTCGTCGGTGCGCGCGGCCATGATGAAGTCGTTGCGGTGCAGGCCTTTGATCGAGTGGCTCCACCAGGTCACGGTGACTTTGCCCCATTCGGTCAGCAGGCCAGGGTGATGGCCTTCAGCCTCGGAGATATCGCCAACAGCGTTGGTGAAGGCCAGGGCGTGCTTGAAATTCTTGAACAGGAAGACTTTTTCCAGCTGCATGATGCCGTCACGGACTTCGATGTTCCAATCCGGGATCTGCTTGATCAGTACCGGCAGTTCTTCATCGCTGACCTGTGGAGCATCGGCACGGCAGGCTTCGCAGTGAGCTTGGTTCAAGGCGTTCATAAGGTTTTCCGCAAGTGGTTTGTTATTGGTTTGCAAGGTGGCTCAGGCAGCAACCTTAGGTGGAAATTTCGGTGCGTGCAGACCCATCTTCATCGCTGTGTGAACCATGCCCATGATGTCTTCGTGGGCCAGGTCGAACAGGCGCTTGAGGTTCGGCAGGGCAAAATACAGCGGTTGCAGGATGTCGATGCGATACGGCGTGCGCATGGCTTCCAGCGGGTCGAAGGCCTGGTGCTCGGGCTCATCGGACAGGCTGTAGACGGTCTCTTTCGGCGAAGAAAGGATGCCGCCACCATAGATCTTGCGACCCTGCGGGGTATCGACCAGGCCAAACTCGATGGTCATCCAGTACAGGCGGGCCAGGTAGACGCGCTCTTCCTTGGTTGCCTGAAGGCCGAGTTTGCCGTAGGTGTGAGTGAATTCAGCGAACCAGGGGTTGGTCAGCAGCGGGCAGTGGCCGAAGATCTCGTGGAAAATATCCGGTTCTTGCAGGTAGTCGAGCTCTTCTTCGGTACGAATGAAGGTCGCCACCGGAAAGCGCTTGCTGGCCAGCAGCTCGAAAAAGGTCTGGAAAGGAATCAGCGCAGGCACGCGGGCGACTTGCCAGCCGGTGGTGGCGCCCAGCACTTTGTTGATCTCGCCCAACTGCGGGATGCGGTCATGTGGCAGGCCCAGCTGTTCGATGCCGTCCAGGTATTCCTGGCACGCACGGCCCTCGACCACTTTCAGTTGGCGGGTAATCAGGGTGTTCCACACCGCGTGTTCCTGTTGCGGGTAGTCGATAAACCCTTGCGCATCGGGCTCGCGAGCCACGTATTGCGTCTGTTTCATACTGCTCTCCTGCTGAGGGCCGTTCTTGTTATGTGATCAAGCCGTTGCTTAAGAGATAACCCGCTGCGCCGCACTTTGCATCGGTTCGCCAGCCTCTAGGACTGGCTAAGTGGCGCGTTTTCTGTAACGATTACTTTACGATTTTGGCGGAAGGCCGAAAAAACGAGGGGTGTTGAGCCTCGGTAACCGGCGTTTTGTCACGTAATCTTTACGAAAATTCTTCCGGGTTGGTAGAAAATTCCCAGCCCGCTAGCTGTCAGGGTTCGTTCCAGCCCTATTAGTAGGACACTTCATGCGTATCAAAGTGCATTGCCAGAACCGCATCGGCATTCTGCGCGACATCCTCAACCTGCTGGTGGAGTACGGCATCAACGTCGCCCGCGGCGAGGTCGGCGGCGAGCATGGCAATGCCATCTACCTGTAC
>JBOICD010000595.1:0-2065 GCA_050739855.1 Pseudomonas sp. | reverse complement strand
CTGCACCAGGCGCTGCAACAGAAGCTGGCCAAGACCCCAAGCGTGTTGCCGGTACTGACCGATATCGAGATGCCACTGGTGCCGGTACTGGCGAAGATCGAGCGCCAGGGTGCGCTGGTCGATGCCAACCTGCTCGGCATCCAGAGTGGCGAGCTGGGCGAGAAGCTGGTGCAGCTGGAGCGCGAAGCCTTTGACATTGCCGGTGAGGCGTTCAACCTCGGCTCGCCCAAGCAACTGGGGGTGATTCTCTACGAAAAGCTCGGCATGCCGGTGCTCAATAAAACCGCCAAGGGCCAGGCTTCGACTGCCGAAGCGGTGCTGGCCGAATTGGCCGAGATGGACTTCCCGCTGCCCAAGGTGCTGATGCAGTACCGCTCCCTGAGCAAGCTCAAAAGCACCTATACCGACCGCTTGCCGGAGCAGATCAACCCGCGCACCGGGCGTATCCACACCTCCTACCAGCAGGCGGTGGCGGCTACTGGCCGTTTGTCGTCCAGTGACCCGAACCTGCAGAACATTCCGATCCGTACCGCCGAAGGCCGGCGGATCCGCCAGGCCTTCATCGCCGCTCCCGGCTACCAGCTGTTGGCGGCCGACTATTCGCAGATCGAACTGCGGATCATGGCGCACCTGGCCAAAGACGAGGGCTTGCTGCACGCCTTCCGCAACGACCTGGACGTACACCGGGCAACGGCTGCCGAGGTGTTTGGCGTCGACCTGGCCGATGTCACCACCGACCAGCGGCGCAGTGCCAAAGCGATCAACTTCGGCCTGATCTACGGCATGAGCGCCTTTGGTCTGGCCAAGCAGATCGGTGTCGACCGCAAACAGTCGCAAGCCTACATCGATCGCTATTTCGCCCGTTACCCTGGCGTACTGGCGTACATGGAGCGCACCCGGGCGCAAGCCGCCGAGCAAGGTTTCGTCGAAACCCTGTTCGGTCGTCGCCTGTATCTGCCAGAGATCAACGCGAAGAATCCGGCCTTGCGCAAAGGTGCGGAGCGCACGGCGATCAACGCGCCAATGCAGGGCACGGCGGCGGACATCATCAAACGCGCCATGGTCGCTGTGGATAACTGGCTGACCGACTCGGGGCTGGACGCCCGGGTGATCCTGCAGGTGCACGACGAACTGGTGCTGGAGGTACGCGAGGACCTGGTTGAGCAGGTGCGTGAACAAATTCGTCCACACATGAGCAATGCTGCAGCACTCGATGTACCGCTGCTGGTTGAGGTCGGTGTAGGGGCAAACTGGGACGAAGCGCATTAAAAATGCGGTTAAATGCGGGGAAAAGCTGCGGCATATCGTCGCGGCTTTTTGCCGGTCCAGAGGCTTGGTAGTAAAAAAAATCTGCCCTATCGCAAATAGTTTTCAAACCTTTGGAACTAAACCGGTGAACCACGACTCAGAGTAACTGAATGGCTGGTGAAGCCCTTCGATGCTCCTATGTTGTGTTAAGTGTTGGCAGATATCTGGACCCCGCCCTAGCGGTCCGGAACTTGAACCCCGAACTTCCCCCTCCCCATACGAAGTCCGGGGTTTTTTTTGCCCGGCGTTTGCCGGGCGGCCCTTATTCTGCGGGCTTGTCTGCCAGTTCCATCCAGTTTGCCAACACCCCGTAGGCTTCCTCCAGGCCCTGGCGCTTGGGCGCCGAGAACAGCTGGATGGTCACCGTATCGCCCCAACCTTTGCGGATTTCCGACTGCACTTTGAGCAGGGTGTTCTTGGCGGCGCCAAAGGTCAGCTTGTCGGCCTTGGTCAGCAGGATGTGCATCGGCATGCCCGCAGCCTGGGACCAGTCGAGCATCATCTTGTCGAAATCTGTCATCGGATGGCGCACGTCCATCATCAGGATCAAGCCCTTCAAGGCCTCGCGGCTGCCCAGGTAGGCCTCCAGGTGCTTTTGCCAGTGCTGCTTGAGCGGAATCGGCACTTTGGCATAACCGTAGCCCGGCAAGTCGACCAAACGCCGTTCCTCGTCCAGACTGAAGAAATTCAACAGCTGGGTACGCCCCGGGGTTTTCGAGGTGCGAGCCAGGCTAGCGTGGGTCAGGGTGTTCAGGGC
>JBOICD010000594.1:0-2068 GCA_050739855.1 Pseudomonas sp. | reverse complement strand
TCCTCAGACAGTTAACCTTCAAAGGACACCTTTGTAACGCAGGGTGCGATTTCTCGGCCACGTTTGGCGGATATTGGTGTGCTATTCATTTGGTGTCTGCCGGATGCCCCCAGATGCTATGCGTTAAGTAGCATGTAAACATTGCGCACAAGGCTTGTGCTTCAGGAGAATTTTTTATGCATGACGGCGAGGAATCGATTTCAGTGCCCGACGAGATAGTGGTGCGCAAACGGCGCAAAGGCATATACGTACTGCCCAACCTGTTTACGCTGGCGGCGCTGTTTGGTGGCTTTTATGCCATCGTCATGGCCATGAATGGGCGTTTTGACCAGGCGGCCATTGGCGTTTTTTGCGCCATGGTGCTCGACAGCCTGGACGGCCGGGTGGCTCGCATGACCAATACCCAAAGCGCATTTGGCGAGCAGATGGACTCCCTGTCGGACATGGTGTCTTTTGGCGCGGCACCGGCATTGATCGCCTATGTATGGGCGCTGACCAGCCTTGGGCGCTGGGGCTGGATAGGTGCTTTTGTGTACTGCGCCTGCGCGGCGTTACGCCTGGCCCGCTTCAACGTCAACACCGCCGTGGTTGACAAGCGATTTTTTCAGGGCCTCCCGTCGCCGGCCGCCGCGGCGCTTGTGGCTGGCTTTATATGGCTGATGACCGACGCGGGAGTCGATGGACTGGAAGTTCGCTGGATCACTTTTGGCCTGACGCTTTACGCCGGTCTGACCATGGTGACCAATGTCCCGTTTTACAGCTTTAAGGATCTCAGCCTCAAGCGCAGTGTGCCGTTTGCCGTCATCGTGCTGATTGCATTGGGAATCGCGGTGATCAACATCCACCCACCCACGGTGATGTTTGCGCTGTTTGTGCTTTACGGTCTGTCCGGTTACGTCTTGTATGGCTGGCGTCGGGCCAAGGGTCTGCAGACCAGTGTGATCTCGACGTCCACGGATGAGCCTGACGAGCGCGGTCTTCACAAATAAAGTGTGGTATATTTATTTCATGAAACGAATTTCGCTTGCACTACTGCTATCTGCCAACGGGCGGAGACGGTAGCGCGCACGCGTACACCCAATTCAACGGCCCGTTTGCACCAGCAACGGGCCGTTTTTCTTTGGGTTGCTGGTTTTTGAAATCTTCACAGTTGACGAGATGAACATGTTGAAAACACCTTCGAGCAAATACAAGTCTTTTCCCCCCATTCGCCTGGCCGACCGGACCTGGCCCGATGCGGTGCTGACACGTGCGCCGATCTGGTGCAGCGTCGACCTGCGCGACGGCAATCAGGCGCTGATCGAGCCGATGGATATTCCGCGCAAGCTCAAGATGTTCGAGACCCTGGTGAAGATCGGTTTCAAGGAAATCGAAGTCGGTTTCCCTTCAGCCTCGCAGGTTGAATTCGATTTTCTCCGTCACCTGATCGACGACAAGCTGATCCCTGATGACGTGACGATCCAGGTGCTCACGCAGGCACGGGAGCCGCTGATCCGCCGCACGTTCGAAGCCCTCAAAGGCGCCAAAAAGGCGATTGTCCATCTCTACAATGCCACCGCTCCAGTCATGCGCCGTGTCGTACTGGGCATGGATGAGGACGAAATTGTCAAGCTTGCGACGGACAACGCACGCCTCTTCATGCAACTGGCTGCCGAGCAACCCGGCACGCGCTGGACATTCCAGTATTCGCCTGAAATGTGGTCGGGCACCGAGCTCGAGTTCTCAAAGCGTGTCGTCGATGCAGTGACCGAGGTATGGCAGCCCACGCCCGGGCACAAATGCATCATCAACCTGCCATCAACGGTGGAGCATTCCACCCCCAATATCTTTGCCGACATGATGGAGTGGATGCACCGCCACCTGGCGCGGCGCGATGCCATTGTTTTGTCCGTTCATCCGCACAACGACAGGGGAACGGGCACAGCGGCTGGCGAATTTGCCCTGATGGCCGGCGCCGATCGCATCGAAGGCTGCCTGTTCGGCAACGGTGAACGCACGGGCAACCTTGACCTCGTCAATGTTGCGCTCAACCTTTACACGCAGGGTGTATCGCCGGGCCTCGATTTCT
>JBOICD010000593.1:0-2075 GCA_050739855.1 Pseudomonas sp. | reverse complement strand
GACGAACGCTGGTAACTCCTAAACTCTTGAAACGAAAAGCCCCCAGTGGATCAATCCACCGGGGGCTTTTCGTTTCAGTTAACTTTGTCCGAAAGGGCAAATAACTTTGCCCACCTACAGCAGCCAAGCAGCCAAGCAGCCAAGCAGCCAAGCAGCCAAGCAGCCAAGCAAGGATGCGGTTTGTTTCGATGAAGCCGCAACCATGTTCCATCTCATCGCCCATAAAACCCAAACTAGGGCTTGGAGCATCGTGTTAATCGCTTTGACTAGGCTACGCCACAAAGAAAAACCCCGGCACCAAGGCCGGGGTTTTCCCTAGAAAGCGACAGTAACTCGCCCACTTGTGACACTTAATGTGCCCATCGACACCTGATCAGAAGTCCAGGTTGGACACCGCCAGGGCGTTGCTTTCGATGAACTCACGACGTGGCTCAACTGCATCGCCCATCAGGGTGTTGAAGATCTGATCGGCAGCGATCGCGTCTTCAATGGTCACCTTGAGCATGCGGCGCACGGTTGGGTCCATGGTGGTTTCCCACAGCTGGTCCGGGTTCATTTCACCCAGACCTTTGTAGCGCTGGATGGTGTGACGCTTGGTGCTTTCGGTCATCAGCCAGTCGAGTGCTTCCTTGAACTCAGTGATCGCCTTCTTGCGCTCACCACGTTGCACATAGGCACCTTCGCCGAGCAAGGTGCTCAGCTGTGCACCCAGGGCGGTGACGGTGCGGTAGTCGTTACTGCCGAAGAAGTCACGGTTGAAGGTGACATAGCTGGCCAGGCCATGGGAGGTGATTTCCACTTCCGGCAGCCAGACATTACGCTCTTTGTCTTCACGCAGGCTGGCCTTGTACAGCAGGCCCGACTTCTCGCTGGTGCGCAGACGCTCTTCGAATTTGCCCAACCATTCCTGCATGGCAGCGTGGTCGCCCAGCTGATCCAGGGACACGGCCGGCAGGTAGACGAAGTGCTCAGTCAGCTCCTGTGGGTACAGGCGCGACAGACGCTTGAGGGTCTTCATCACGGTACGGAATTCGTTGACCAGGCGCTCCAGCTCAACACCGGAAACCGCTGGTGCCGATTCGTCCAGGTGCAGGCTGGCGTCTTCCAGAGCCGACTGGGTCATGTACTCTTCCATGGCCTCGTCGTCTTTGATGTACTGCTCCTGCTTGCCTTTCTTGACCTTGTACAGCGGCGGCTGAGCGATGTAGATGTAGCCGCGCTCAACCAGCTCCGGCAACTGACGGAAGAAGAAGGTCAGCAGCAGGGTACGGATGTGCGAACCGTCAACGTCAGCATCGGTCATGATGATGATGTTGTGATAACGCAGTTTGTCGATGTTGTACTCTTCGCGACCGATACCACAGCCCAGTGCGGTAATCAGGGTACCGACTTCCTGGGACGAGATCATCTTGTCGAAACGTGCTTTCTCGACGTTGAGGATCTTACCCTTGAGCGGCAGGATGGCCTGGGTCTTGCGGTTACGACCTTGCTTGGCCGAACCACCTGCGGAGTCACCCTCCACCAGGTACAGTTCGGAAAGGGCAGGGTCCTTCTCCTGGCAGTCCGCCAGTTTGCCTGGCAGGCCAGCGATATCCAGCGCACCTTTGCGGCGGGTCATTTCCCGCGCCTTGCGCGCTGCTTCACGGGCACGCGCAGCGTCGATCATCTTGCCGACAACTGCCTTGGCTTCATTCGGGTTCTCCAGCAGGAAGTCGGAGAAGTACTTGCCCATCTCCTGTTCCACGGCAGTTTTCACTTCCGAAGAAACCAGCTTGTCTTTGGTCTGCGAGCTGAACTTGGGATCTGGCACCTTGACCGAGATGATCGCGGTCAGACCTTCACGGGCGTCGTCGCCGGTGGTCGAAACCTTGTTCTTCTTGGCCAGACCTTCCTGCTCGATGTAGTTGTTCAGGTTACGGGTCAACGCCGAGCGGAAGCCGACCAGGTGAGTACCACCGTCGCGCTGCGGAATGTTGTTGGTGAAGCACAACAGGTTCTCGTTGAAGCTGTCGTTCCACTGCAGGGCGATTTCCACGCCCACGCCGTCTTCACGCTGAACATTGAAGTGGAACACC
>JBOICD010000592.1:0-2079 GCA_050739855.1 Pseudomonas sp. | reverse complement strand
AGCCTACCCAGACGGGACGCCGGTCACGCTGGTCGCAGCAGTCAACCAATACGGGTCGCAATCCATGGGGATTCCGGCCCGTCCTTTTATGACGGAGGGCGCAAAGGCTGCGCTCGCTGGCGATGCTGGCAAGGTGGCCGAGACGCTGGTCCCGCTCCTGAATGAGGGCAAGATAACCGTCGCCGAGATCCTGAAGAAGATGGGGCCTTTCGCTGAAGCATCGTTCAAGGGTGTGTTCACTGGCGTTGCATGGACACCGAACGCCAACTACACCGTCGAGAAGAAGGGTAGTTCTCAGCCGCTGATCGATACGTCTCTTCTCCGCAACTCACTAACTCACGTCGTCAGGGGTCGCTGATGCTGATTCTCCCGCTACACGTCACGCACAATCTGCTGACGCACACTGTCACGGCCTTCGACGTCAGCTTCACCAAGGACGTAGCAGGACGGCCCCTGGTCGCGCAGGGGGCCGACTACTCCATCACTGACGCCAACGTTCAGCCTGCAAGCTACAAGATGGTCCAGCTACTGCCAGAGGGCGCCCAAGCCGATGGCGCGCTAGTCATGCACACCCGTGCGACTATCAGCATCGCCGGCAACGTGAACGGGGCATCATCCGGAGTGCAGACTTATATCCGAATGAATGGCGATATCTGGAAGGCCTGGCAGGTCCAGAACTGGAAGCCTCATTCCCCCATCGGGCGCTACCTGCTGACACGCTATGTCAATGTGGACGGGACCATCACATGATCGCCACCATCACCCAAGTGGAAAACGCATTCGCGGCCCTTCTCGCACTGATCGGCCGCGAACTTGTTGAAGGGCGTGTAGGCGAGGCGGGCGCCCCCGCAGTGCCTTACGCTCTCTGGAGTCTTGAGAACCTGACCATTTCCGACTTCCCGGTGAAGACCTTCCTGGGGGTGGATCAGCGGATCATCGCGACCGGCACGCCATTCGAGTTCCTGGTCAACTTCTGTGGCGGTGACGCCATGGGAGACGCCGCAAAGTTTGTCCTGTCCTTCCGTCAGTCGCAGCGCCTGAACGAGCTTTACAAGTTCTGCGGGCTGTCTGGATTCGAGGGCCCGAGCAACAGAAATGCCGTGGAAGTCGGGAACTTCCGGAAGCGTGTAGAATTGCGAGTGACGCTGTTCTCCGCAATTGATTTGCTTGCACCTGCTGAACTGCTTGAAACATCCTGCGTTGACGTTATTTCGGCGGCGCCGGTCTTCGATGAAACAATCTGTGTGACTCAAGGGGAGTGCCATTAAATGGTCAACGTAGTCAACTGCGGCAGTGCATCGCTTCCGCGCTCGCTCGATGTTCAGGTCACGGTCTTTCGGCCTGGCGCTGAATTAACCACCGATCTTTCGGTAGCGGTGTTCGTCCAGGCCGGCGGCGGCTTCGACTTCGGTGCTGGCCGTCTGGCGTTCTACTCGACGTTCGAGGCCGTGCAGGATGATGCCCGGGTAACTGCTGAAGGCGAGAAGGCGGCGCGGGACTTCTTCTCCCAGCCGAAGCGCGCACGTCGGATGGCCATCGGCCAAGTGTTCACCACTGCCCAGAAGGGATACCTGCTCACGGGCGCAATCGGCACCTTGGGCGCCTTCCAGGCGGTAACGACTGGTTCGTTCGCGGTATCCATCGACGGTGTGAACGCGAACATCACGCTGCTGAACTTCTCGACCGACACCACGCTCGCTCAAGTTGCGGCGCGCATCCAGACCGCGCTTCAGGCCGTGGCAACTGGCGGCTTCACGGCGGCCACCTGCGTGATCAGCGGCACCCAGATCAAGATCACTTCCGGCACCGCTGGCGCTGGCTCGACTGTTTCCGTCCTGGCCCCGGTATCGCCGGCAACTGGTGTCGACATCAGCGGCCCTGGCTTCCTGAATGGTCGTCTCGGCACCGCAGTCGTTCAGCCTGGCTATCTGCCTGGCGATCTGGTGTCCGAGGCTGGTCTTATCGAAGAAGCTGGACGCTGCAATGGCACCTTCCTTTACGGTTGGGCTCTCGATGTCGTGTACCGCGATACCGCCGACCAGGTCGCTTTCGGTCAGTGGGTCCAGACCGGTCGCAAGG
>JBOICD010000591.1:0-2087 GCA_050739855.1 Pseudomonas sp. | reverse complement strand
CAGCGCCGACAATCGCCTGGTGTTCGGCGCCCGTGGCGGCTACCGCTTTGCCGGTCGTCTGCGGGAAAACTTCGACCTCACCAGCAGCGAGATCGAGCTGCGTCGCTACCTGTTCGGCGAGCTGTTTCCGCAGCTCAAGGACGTCGCCATCACCCACGCCTGGGGCGGCAACCTGGGCATGGCCCGGCGTTTCCAGCCGCACATGCTCTGCGACCGCAAGCAAGGCATCGCCCTGGCCGGTGGCTACGGTGGCGAAGGGGTCGGTGCCAGCAACCTGGGCGGACGGACCCTGGCCGAGCTGATCCTTGAACGGCGCAGCGAGCTGACCGAGCAACCCTGGGTTCACCCCGACAGCACGCTGTCCAGCCTCAAAGGCTGGGAACCGGAGCCGTGCCGCTGGCTGGGCTACAACGCCATCATCAAGAGTTTCGTCCATGAGGACCAGACCCTCGCCGACCCGGCCAGCGCCCCTTGGCGCCGACGCCTGGCCAGTGGCGTGGCGGACTTCATGGAAGGTTTCATGCGCTGACTTTTCGTTCCCCCTGCACAGGATCCACCGGTATGAGCATTACCCAGTTCAAGAACACCGACACTGTCGCTTTGCAAGAGTCCAATCCGGTTGCCGTACCGCTCGGCGAGCCGGTGTCGATTGCCTCGGTGACCGCTGTCGAGCGCAGCGACGGCGTCGAAACCGGCATCTGGGAGTGCACCCCGGGGCGCTGGCGGCGGCAGATCGTTCAGCAGGAGTTCTGTCACTTCATCAAGGGCCGCTGCACCTTCACCCCCGACGGCGGCGAGCCACTGACCATCGAAGCTGGCGACGCCATCATGCTGCCAGCCAACAGCACCGGTATCTGGGATATCCAGGAAACCGTGCGCAAAACCTATGTACTGATTTTCTGATCGTTTGATCGCCTGCCTCCTTCGATAAAAACAGACAAAGCAAGGAATCCAGACATGCGCGCATTGCTCATCGCCCCATTGTTGCTGGCTAGCGCCGTTGCCCAAGCGGCCGATTCGGTGAAAATCTACAACTGGTCCAGCTACATCGCCCCCGATACGCTGAAGAACTTCCAGCAAGCCAGCGGAATCGTGCCGACCTACGACGTGTTCGACAGCAACGAAACCCTCGACGGCAAGCTGATGACCGGCAACTCCGGCTATGACGTGGTATTCCCGTCCAACCACTTCATGGCCCGGCAGATCCAGGGCAAGGCGCTGAAAAAACTCGACAAGAGCCAGCTGCCGAACTGGCAGAACCTCAATCCGGTGCTGCTCAAGGCGCTGGAGGTCAACGACCCGGGCAACCAATACGGCTTCCCGTATCTGTGGGGCAGCACCGGGATCGGCTACAACATCGACAAGGTCAAGGCGGTGCTGGGCGACGATGCCCCGGTGGATTCCTGGGACCTGATCTTCAAGCCCGAGTACATCAGCAAGCTCAAGAGTTGCGGCGTGGCGGTGCTGGACAACGGCCCGGAGCTGCTGCCCATCGCCCTCAACTACCTGGGCCTGCCGCACCACAGCCAGGACCCGAAGGACTACGACAAAGCCAAGGAACTGCTGATGAAGGTGCGCCCGTACATCAGCTACTTCCACTCGTCGAAATACACCGGTGACCTGGCCAACGGCGATGTCTGCGTAGTGGTGGGTTTCTCGGGCGACGTACTGCAGGCCAAGAACCGTGCAGAGGAAGCGAACAACAGCGTGAAGGTCGGTTATTCGATCCCGAAAGAAGGCGCGCCAATGTGGTTTGACATGGTTGCCATGCCGGCTGATGCACCAGACGAGAAAGCCGGCTATGCCTACATGAACTACCTGCTGCAACCGGCGGTGATGGCCAACATCAGCGACCATGTCCAGTACGCCAACGGCAACCTCAAGGCTGACGCCCTGGTGGACCCGGCCCTGAAGGCCAACACCATGATCTACCCGAGCGACGAGATGCTCGGCAAGCTGTACGCACTGGAAGCGATGCCAGCCAAGATCGACCGTATTCGTACTCGGATCTGGACCAGTATCAAAGCGGGGAATTGAGACAATCGCGGGGCAAGCCCGCTCCCACCGGTATATCAATACCCCCGGTG
>JBOICD010000590.1:0-2089 GCA_050739855.1 Pseudomonas sp. | reverse complement strand
AGGGGCTGTTGGTGCGCATGCAAGGCGTCGGCACCTTCGTTGCCGAGCCCAAGACCCGTTCGGCGCTGTTCGAAGTCAACAACATTGCCGATGAGATCGCCGCCCGTGGCCATCAACACACGTGCAAGGTGATCACCCTCGCCGAGGAAGCTGCCGGCTCCGAGCGCGCCCTGGCCCTGGACATGCGTGAAGGCCAGCGGGTGTTCCACTCGCTGATCGTGCATTACGAAAACGGCATTGCCGTGCAGATCGAAGACCGCTTCGTCAACGCGCTGATCGCCCCGGACTACCTCAAGCAAGACTTCACCCAACAGACGCCATACGCCTATCTGTCCCAGGTGGCGCCGCTGACCGAGGGCGAGCATGTGGTCGAGGCGATCCTCGCCGAGCCGGAAGAATGCCGTCTGTTGCAAATCGAACAAGGCGAGCCCTGCCTGCTGATCCGTCGCCGTACCTGGTCGGGACGCCAGCCGGTGACTGCCGCTCGTCTGATTCATCCCGGTTCCCGTCATCGTCTGGAAGGACGCTTCAGCAAATGAGCCAGTTGCAGGTTTTACGCGCCAAAGACTACCCCCGCATGCCGTGGAAGAACGGCGGCGGCAGTACCGAAGAAATCACCCGGGATGCCGGCGAAGGCCTGGACGGTTTCGGCTGGCGACTGTCGATTGCCGATATCGCCGAGTCGGGCGGATTTTCCAGTTTCGCCGGGTATCAGCGGATCATCACCGTGCTTGAAGGCGAGGGCATGCGCTTGCAGGTCGATGGCCAGGCCACACGACCGCTGTTGCCTTACGATGCCTTTGCCTTCAGTGGCGAAAGCCAGGTCAGCTGCACTTTGCTCGGTGGTTCGATTCGCGATTTCAACCTGATCTATGCCCCCGAGCGTTACCGTGCGCGCCTGCAATGGCTGGACGGCAGCCAGCGGGTGTTCAGCTCGGCCTCGACCCTGTTGCTGTTCGCTGCCGCCTCCCAGGTGGAGGTGGCGCTGGCCGGGCAGGGCGAGCATCGGCTCGGCCGCTACGACTGCTTGCAGCTGCAAGGTAACGCCAGCCTGCAGACGTTGAATGTGCAGGGCCGCTGCTGCCTGATCGAGCTGACGCCGCACTGAAATTGTTACGCCTCGGCCGAGCACTTCGGCCGAGGCTGTTACCGATTGTCCCAAGGTGGTGCAACGCCACTGGTCGGCTTCACTTCACCGTTTATCCCCTGAAAAATATTTTCTGCTGATCAAAGCCAGGCGCTGCGGGGCTCTGGCACCTGCGTTTCAGCTTGGGTAGTGCTTGTTTCGACGAGTTGGCATTTCAATTGCCTATGCTTGTACATACAAGTAAAGATGTGTTTGTATAAGCACCATCACACACCCAATGCCTGGGTTGGTTTGGACTGATCGCTTAGGAGCCATTTCCGTGACTGACAACAACTTCAAAAAATTCCGTGACGTCGAAATCCGCGCTGCACGCGGCAACAAGCTCACCGCCAAGAGCTGGCTGACTGAAGCGCCGCTGCGCATGCTGATGAACAACCTCGACCCGGAAGTCGCAGAAAACCCGAAAGAGCTGGTGGTCTACGGCGGTATTGGCCGTGCCGCGCGTAACTGGGAGTGCTACGACAAGATCGTCGAGAGCCTGACCAACCTCAACGAAGACGAAACCCTGCTGGTGCAGTCGGGCAAGCCGGTCGGCGTGTTCAAGACCCACAGCAACGCCCCGCGCGTACTGATCGCCAACTCCAACCTGGTGCCGCACTGGGCCAACTGGGAACACTTCAACGAACTGGATGCCAAGGGCCTGGCCATGTACGGCCAGATGACCGCCGGTAGCTGGATCTACATCGGCAGCCAGGGCATCGTTCAGGGCACCTACGAAACCTTCGTCGAAGCCGGCCGCCAGCACTACAACGGCAGCCTCAAGGGCAAGTGGGTACTGACCGCCGGCCTCGGTGGCATGGGCGGCGCCCAGCCACTGGCCGCAACCCTGGCCGGTGCCTGCTCGCTGAACATCGAATGCCAGCAGAGCCGCATCGACTTCCGCCTGAGCAGCCGTTATGTCGACGAGCAAGCCAAGGACCTCGATGACGCCCTGGCCCGTAT
>JBOICD010000589.1:0-2098 GCA_050739855.1 Pseudomonas sp. | reverse complement strand
ACTGGTGTATGACGAGCAGTCGTTCCTCGGCCTGACCCGCCTGTTGCGCGCTGGCCTCACCGCCGAAGACCTGCGTATCGAAGACTACGCGGTCAACTACCTCAACGAACCGCTGCTGCTGTCTTTCGCCAAGGCCGCTTACCCGAGCCGTGTGCACCGTCCGGCCTATCCGGATTACGTGTCGATCCGCCAGCTGGATGCCGACGGCAAGGTCATCAAGGAATGCCGCTTCATGGGCCTGTACACCTCCTCGGTGTATGGCGAGAGTGTGCGCAACATCCCCTATATCCGTGGCAAGGTCGCCGAAGTCGAGCGCCGCTCACACTTCGACCCCAAAGCCCACCTGGGTAAAGAGCTGGCCCAGGTCCTGGAAGTGCTGCCGCGTGACGACCTGTTCCAGACCCCGGTCGACGAGCTGTTCAGCACTGTCATGTCGATCGTGCAGATCCAGGAACGCAACAAGATCCGCGTGTTCCTGCGCAAGGATCCGTACGGCCGCTTCTGCTACTGCCTGGCCTATGTGCCGCGCGATATCTACTCCACCGAAGTACGGCAGAAGATCCAGCAGGTGCTGATGGATCGCCTGAAGGCCAGCGATTGCGAGTTCTGGACCTTCTTCTCCGAGTCGGTGCTGGCCCGTGTGCAGCTGATCCTGCGCGTCGATCCGAAAAACCGTCTCGACATCGACCCGCAACAGCTGGAAAACGAAGTCATCCAGGCCTGCCGTTCGTGGCAGGACGACTACGCCAGCCTGACCGTCGAAAGCTTCGGCGAAGCCCAGGGCACCAACGTCCTGGCCGACTTCCCGAAAGGCTTCCCGGCCGGCTACCGCGAGCGCTTCGCCGCCCATTCGGCGGTGGTCGACATGCAGCACTTGCTGACCCTGTCCGAGCGCAAGCCGCTGGTGATGAGTTTCTACCAGCCGCTGACCCAGCTCGGTGAGCGTCAGCTGCACTGCAAGCTGTACCACGCCGATACACCACTGGCACTGTCGGACGTGCTGCCGATTCTGGAGAATCTCGGCCTGCGTGTGCTTGGCGAATTCCCGTATCACCTGCGTCACGCCAGTGGCCGCGAGTTCTGGATTCACGATTTCGCCTTCACCTACAGCGAAGGCCTGAACCTGGATATCCAGCAGCTCAACGACACCCTGCAGGACGCCTTCGTCCACATCGTCAATGGCGATGCGGAAAACGACGCTTTCAACCGCCTGGTACTGACCGCCGGCCTGCCGTGGCGCGACGTCGCGCTGCTGCGTGCCTATGCCCGCTACCTCAAGCAGATCCGCCTGGGCTTCGACCTGGGTTACATCGCCAGCACCCTGAACAACCACACCGACATCGCCCGCGAGTTGACCCGGTTGTTCAAGACTCGCTTCTATCTGGCGCGCAAGCTCACCAGCGAAGACCTGGACGACAAGCAGCAACGTCTGGAACAGGCCATCCTGACGGCTCTGGACGACGTCCAGGTGCTCAACGAAGACCGCATCCTGCGGCGCTACCTGGACCTGATCAAGGCCACCCTGCGCACCAACTTCTACCAGACCGACGCCCACGGTCAGGTCAAGTCGTACTTCAGCTTCAAGTTCAATCCCAAGCTGATTCCCGAACTGCCCAAGCCGGTACCGAAGTTCGAGATTTTCGTTTACTCGCCGCGCGTCGAAGGTGTGCACCTGCGCTTCGGCAACGTCGCCCGTGGCGGTCTGCGCTGGTCGGACCGTGAGGAAGACTTCCGCACCGAAGTGCTGGGCCTGGTAAAAGCCCAGCAGGTGAAGAACTCGGTGATCGTGCCGGTCGGGGCCAAGGGTGGCTTCTTGCCGCGCCGCCTGCCGCTGGGCGGTAGCCGTGACGATATCCAGGCTGAAGGCATCGCCTGCTACCGGATCTTCATTTCCGGGCTGCTGGATATCACCGACAACCTCAAGGACGGCGCCCTGGTGCCGCCGGCCAACGTCGTGCGTCACGACGATGATGACCCGTACCTGGTGGTAGCGGCCGACAAGGGCACCGCAACCTTCTCCGACATCGCCAACGGCATTGCCATCGATTACGGTTTCTGGCTCGGCGATGCCTTCGCGTCCGGTGGCTCGGCCGGTTAC
>JBOICD010000588.1:0-2106 GCA_050739855.1 Pseudomonas sp. | reverse complement strand
GCTGCGCAGCCACCCTTGGGCGTTTGACCTGCTCAGCATCGCTGGCGGCCTGTACCTGGCATGGCTCGGCTGGCAGCTGCTGTGCGCGCCAGTCACTCCACTGCCAGCGAGCACTGGTATCACGCGCCGCCACGGCCGTTGGTCGGCGGCGCTGAAGAAAGGCCTGCTGACCAATCTGCTCAACCCCAAGGCGCTGCTGTTCTGTTCGGTGCTGCTGCCACAGTTCATCAGCCAGGATGCAGGTCCGGTCGGGCATCAGTTCGCCATTCTCGGCACGGTGCTGGTGGTGGTTGGTCTGGCTTTTGACAGCTTCTATGCCCTGAGCGGTGATCGCATCGGCCGCTGGGTGGCTGCCAGCCCGTGGAAACAGAAACTGCAAAACCGCCTGTTCGGCACCCTGCTGATTGGCTTCGGCGCGCGCCTGGTGCTACTGCGTGAGCTGGCGGGCTGAAAATTTCACTGCGACCATGGTCCAATCCTATGACTGGGCGTTCCCGATCCGCACGGGATGTATTATCGTGGCTGCGTGCGCGATAACAGACGCCTGAGCGATCAGGCATATGCAAACCGATTCGAGGGTGCCATGAGTAACG
The DNA here is from genome assembly GCA_050739855.1 of Pseudomonas sp. Lineage (GTDB taxonomy): Bacteria > Pseudomonadota > Gammaproteobacteria > Pseudomonadales > Pseudomonadaceae > Aquipseudomonas. The sequence goes on along the minus strand of JBOICD010000588.1, from coordinate 1,513 downwards.
AAAGCATTAACTGGGACAAGCTGGGCTTCGACTACATCAAGACCGACAAGCGCTACCTGTCCTACTTCCGTAACGGCGAGTGGGACAAGGGCACCCTGACCGAAGACAACGTGCTGCACATCAGCGAAGGTTCGACCGCGCTGCATTATGGCCAGCAATGTTTCGAAGGCATGAAGGCCTATCGCTGCAAGGACGGCTCGATCAACCTGTTCCGTCCGGACCAGAACGCCCTGCGCATGCAGCGCAGCTGCGATCGCCTGCTGATGCCACAGGTGCCGACCGAACAGTTCATCGACGCCTGCAAACAGGTGGTCAAGGCCAACGAACGCTTCATTCCACCATACGGCAAAGGTGCGCTGTACCTGCGTCCGTTCGTCATCGGCGTGGGCGACAACATCGGTGTGCGTACCGCGCCGGAATTCATCTTCTCGATCTTCGCCATCCCGGTCGGCTCGTACTTCAAGGGCGGCATGACCCCGCACAAGTTCCTGATTTCCGATTACGACCGCGCCGCGCCTCAGGGCACTGGCGCCGCCAAGGTCGGTGGCAACTACGCGGCCAGCCTGCAACCGGGCTACAAAGCCAAGCAAGCCGGTTTTGCCGACTGCATCTACCTTGATCCGCTGACCCACACCAAGATCGAGGAAGTCGGTTCGGCGAACTTCTTCGGCATCACCGCCAATAACGAATTCGTCACGCCAAAATCCGCCTCTGTGCTGCCGGGGATCACCCGCCTGTCGCTGATGGCGCTGGCCGAATCGCGTCTTGGTTTGAAGGTGATCGAAGGCGACGTGCTGATCAACGACCTGCAGCGTTTCAAAGAAGCAGGCGCCTGCGGCACCGCGGCTGTGATCACGCCGATCGGCGGTATCCAGTACGACGGCGAGCTGCATGTGTTCTACAGCGAGACCGAAGTCGGTCCGGTGACCCGCAAGCTCTACGACGAGCTGACCGGCATCCAGAGCGGCGACATCGAGGGCCCGGCGGGCTGGATCGTCAAGGTCGCCTGACCCACAGACCCCGCCTGATGGCTGGGTTTGCTTTTCTGTAGGAGCGGATTTATCCGCGATGGGTCGCAGCGCGGCTCCAAAAATCGGGACTGCTCTGCAGTCCATCGCGGATAAATCCGCTCCTACATGAATTTTTCTTTAACCCGGGCACCGCCTATTCTTTGGCACAATCAAGTCTCTACTCGCCGCCCAGGTATTAGCATGCCCCGCGTACTGACTATCGAAGACGACGCCGTGACCGCCCAGGAGATCGTCGCCGAGCTTTCCAGCCATGGCCTGGAAGTGGATTGGGCCGACAACGGCCGCGAAGGCCTGGCCAAGGCGATTGCCGGCGGTTACGACCTGATCACCCTCGATCGCATGCTCCCCGAGCTCGACGGCCTGACCATCGTCACCACCCTGCGCAACCTGAAGATCGCCACGCCGATCCTGATGATCAGCGCCCTGTCCGATGTCGACGAACGGGTGCGCGGCCTGCGTGCCGGTGGCGACGACTACCTGAC
>JBOICD010000587.1:0-2121 GCA_050739855.1 Pseudomonas sp. | reverse complement strand
ATTCAGGGCGCCTATTCGCGTTTTCTCGAAGCCAAGAGCCTCAAGCCTCGCTACGGCCAGCGTCTGATGATCGCCGAAGTGGCCAAGGTGCTTGGCGATATCGACTGCGACGATGAAGGTCGGCGCGCCGGCGAGCCTGCCGTTGTGGCGGTCGAGGCCGGTACCGGTACCGGCAAGACGGTCGCCTATAGCCTGGCCTCGATTCCCGCCGCCAAGGCCGCTGGCAAGCGTCTGGTGATTGCCACCGCGACGGTAGCCCTGCAGGAGCAGATCGTCTTCAAGGACCTGCCCGACCTGATGCGCAACAGCGGCCTGAACTTCACCTTCGCCCTGGCCAAGGGGCGTGGTCGCTATTTGTGCCTGTCCAAGCTCGACCTGTTGCTGCAAGAGGGCCATGCACAATCGGCCACTGCGCAGTTGTTCGAGGAGGAGGGTTTCAAGATCGAGGTCGACGAAGCCAGCCAGAAGCTGTTCACCAGCATGATCGAGAAGCTTGCCGGCAACCGTTGGGACGGCGACCGTGACAGCTGGCCGCAGGCCCTGGAAGACCAGGACTGGGCGCGCCTGACCACCGACCATAGCCAATGCACCGGCCGCCATTGCCCGAACTTTGGCCAGTGCACCTTCTACAAGGCCCGTGAGGGCATGGGCAAGGTCGATGTCATCGTCACCAACCACGATATGGTCCTGGCCGACCTGGCCCTGGGCGGTGGCGCGGTGTTGCCTGATCCGCGCGACACCATCTATGTGTTCGACGAAGGCCATCACCTGCCGGACAAGGCCATCGGCCATTTCGCGCACTACACCCGCCTGCGTTCCACCGCCGACTGGCTTGAGCAAACCGCCAAGAACCTGACCAAGCTGCTGGCCCAGCACCCTTTGCCGGGCGACCTGGGCAAGCTGATCGAGCAGGTGCCGGAGCTGGCGCGGGAGATCAAGGCCCAGCAACAGTTCATGTTCAGCGCCTGTGAACAGGTGGCCGATTTCCGTCCCGGCGAGGATATGGAAGGCCGCGAGCGGCCGCGTCACCGCTTCGAGGGCGGTGTGGTGCCCGAGCACATGCGCGAGATGGGGATCGAGTTGAAGAAGGGCTTCTCGCGCCTGACCGATCTGTTCACCCGTCTGACCGAATTGCTTAAAGAAGGTATGGATGCCGAGGTCAATATCGGTATTGCCAGCCATCAGGCCGAAGAGTGGTACCCCTTGTTCGGCAGCCTGTTGATGCGCGCCCAGGGCAACTGGGAACTGTGGACCGCCTTCACCGCTGAAGACCCGGAAGACAGCCCGCCCATGGCCCGCTGGCTGACCCTGGCCGAGAGCGGGGCGCTGTTCGACATCGAGGTCAACGCCAGCCCGATCCTCGCGGCTGAAATGCTGCGGCGCAATCTGTGGAACGTTGCCCATGGTGCGCTGGTTACTTCGGCAACCCTGACCGCACTGGGCAAGTTCGATCGCTTCCGCATGCGCGCCGGTCTGCCCAAGGATGCGGTCACTAGTGTTGTGCCCAGTCCTTTCCATCATGTCGATGCCGGTGTGCTACGGGTGCCGGACCTGCGTGCCGACCCTCGGGATGCGGCGGCACACACCGCTGCGATCATTCGTGATCTGCCGGAGCTGGTTGAGGGGTCGCGTGGTTCGCTGGTGCTGTTCTCTTCGCGCAAGCAGATGCAGGACGTGTTCGATGGCCTCGATCGCGACTGGCGCAAGCAGGTGTTCATCCAGGGCAACCTGTCCAAGCAGGAAACCCTGAACAAACACAAAGCGCGGGTCGATGGCGGTGATTCCAGTGTCCTGTTCGGTCTGGCGAGCTTTGCCGAAGGCGTCGACTTGCCGGGGGCCTACTGTGAGCACGTGGTGATTGCCAAGATCCCCTTTGCGGTACCGGATGACCCGGTCGAGGCGGCCCTCGCCGAGTGGATCGAAGCGCGTGGCGGCAACCCGTTCATGGAGATCGCGGTGCCGGACGCCTCGCTACGCCTGATCCAGGCCTGCGGTCGCCTGCTGCGTACCGAAGAGGACCGCGGCACCATCACCCTGCTGGACCGACGTGTGGTCACCCAGCGCTACGGTAAGGCTATTCTCAATGCCTTGCCGCCGTTTCGACGGGAAATTTCCTGACCC
>JBOICD010000586.1:0-2140 GCA_050739855.1 Pseudomonas sp. | reverse complement strand
GGTCGCAGCCATGCCCCATGCTGCCACTACAGGCGTATTATCCGACCCAGAGCAGCATAAACTTCTGACTGCGGTCGGCACGCACTGATCGCGGCGTTATTCCACTGCCGTGGGACTCAATGATGAGCAAGCAGATTCCAGTACATGATGTCACCCCGCCTGCCAATAAAGACAAAGACAGCGTCGATCTCTACGCCTCTCGGGAAAAAATCTACACCCGGGCCTTCACCGGCTTGTTTCGCAATTTGCGCATGGCCGGCGGCGCCGTCCTGTTCCTGCTGTATTTCGGCACGGTGTGGCTGAACTGGGGCGAGCACCAGGCGGTCTGGTGGAACCTGCCTGAGCGCAAGTTCTACATCTTCGGCGCCACCATCTGGCCCCAGGACTTCATCCTGCTTTCCGGCCTGTTGATCGTTTCCGCCTTCGGCCTGTTCTTCATCACTGTGTTCGCCGGCCGGGTCTGGTGCGGCTACACCTGTCCGCAAAGCGTCTGGACCTGGATCTTCATGTGGTGCGAAAAGGTCACTGAAGGTGACCGCAACCAGCGCATGAAACTGGACAAGGCACCCATGAGCGGCAACAAATTCCTGCGCAAACTGGCCAAGCACAGCCTGTGGCTGCTGATCGGTTTTGTCACCGGCATGACCTTCGTCGGCTACTTCTCGCCGATCCGCGAGCTGGGGGTGGAGTTCTTTACCGGCCAGGCCGATGGCTGGGCCTATTTCTGGGTCGGTTTCTTCACCCTGGCCACCTACGGCAACGCCGGCTGGCTGCGCGAGCAGGTGTGCGTGTACATGTGCCCCTATGCGCGCTTCCAGAGCGTGATGTTCGACAAGGACACGCTGATCGTCTCCTACGATCCACGTCGCGGCGAAACCCGCGGCCCACGCAAGAAAGACCTCGATTACAAAGCCAAAGGCCTGGGCGACTGCATCGACTGCACCATGTGCGTCCAGGTCTGCCCGACCGGCATCGACATTCGCGATGGCTTGCAGATCGAGTGCATCGGCTGCGCCGCCTGCATCGACGCCTGCGACACCATCATGGACAAGATGAACTACCCCAAAGGCCTGATCAGCTACACCACCGAGCACAATCTCTCCGGGCAGAAAACCCACATGCTGCGCCCGCGCCTGATCGGTTACGCGGTGGTCTTGCTGGCCATGATCGCCCTGCTCGCCAGCGCCTTCGTGATGCGCTCGCTGGTCGGCTTCGACGTCAGCAAAGACCGCGTCCTGTACCGCGAAAACGCCCAGGGCCGGATCGAAAACGTCTACAGCCTGAAGGTCATGAACAAGGACCAGCGCGACCACGTCTACGTGCTCGAAGCCGCTGGCCTGCCAGACCTCAAGCTTGAAGGCGCCGGGGAAATTCGTGTCGCCGCCGGTGACATCGTCAGCCTGCCGGTACAACTGTCGATGGCCCCGGAGAAACTGCCATCGAGCACCAACGAAGTCACCTTCATCCTCAAGGACGCTGACGACAGCGCCACCCAGGTTGAAGCCAAGAGCCGCTTCATCGGCCCGCAAATTCGATAAGAGATTGAGTCTATGCCTTCTGCAACAGCCGCCAGCCCCTGGTACAAGCACCTTTGGCCATGGATCATCATCGGGGTGCTGGCCACCTCGGTGACCCTGAGCCTGACCATGGTCTACATTGCGGTCAACAACCCGGACAACCTGGTCAACGACAACTACTACGAGGCCGGCAAAGGCATCAACCGCTCGCTGGACCGTGAACTGCTGGGCCAGACCCTGAACCTCAAGGCCAGCGTGCACCTGGATGAGCTGACCGGTGAAGTCGAGCTGCGCCTGAGCGGTAACAGCCAGCCGAAAACCCTGGAACTGAACCTGATCTCGCCGACCCAGCCGGAGAAAGACCGCAAGATTGTCCTGACCCAGAGCGCCAGCGAAGCCGGACGCTATGTCGGCCAGCTCAGTGACAAGATCGAAGGCCGTCGCTTCGTCGAGCTGCTTGGCAGCCAGGACGAACATACCTGGCGTCTGTTTGAAGAAGAGCAGGTCGGCCATGATGTAACCCTGCAGTTGGGCGACGAAGCGCTGCAAGGGGCTGAACACCTCGAAAAATGAGTCGGCCTTGATCGCGGGGCAAGCCCGCTCCCACCGAGACACACTGTGGG
>JBOICD010000585.1:0-2147 GCA_050739855.1 Pseudomonas sp. | reverse complement strand
CCTGGCAGGCGCAAGGCCTCGCGCGCGGCGATCTGGTGCACCTGACTGCCGACGGCTACCGCAAGAGCGCGGCCGCTCTGCACGACTATCTGCGCACGCAGCTGAAGTTGAAGTAAAGGCGGGAAATGGAGAGGCGGGGACAACTCCGGGTTGGCTTGCGGCGCCCCATGGAGTTGTCTCCCCGGCCCTCGAAAAGAGGCCAATCCAGATGCCCGGTGGCACCTGCTCAGCATGTGCCGACTGGCGTCCTGCCAGTCGCGATTCGGTCCTCTGAATACACCTTAGTCGCTGTCTGGTGTACTGTAAATTTTCCTGAACGCATTGTGTTTCTGGTTGTAAATACACGTGTGTAAATCCAGAGGTGTGACATGAACCTGCTTGAAGTGGCCGGCGGCAAACCGATCAAACTCTGGACCCAGGGCGTGCCGGTGGAAGACGAAGCCCGTCAGCAGTTGATCAACACGGCGAAGATGCCGTTCATCTTCAAACACCTGGCAGTGATGCCGGATGTGCACCTGGGCAAAGGCTCGACCATCGGCAGTGTGATCCCTACCGTGGGTGCGATTATCCCGGCGGCGGTCGGCGTGGATATCGGCTGCGGCATGATCGCCGCCTGTACCTCGCTGGTTGCCGCGGACCTGCCCGACAACTTGCACCGGCTGCGCAGCGCCATCGAACAGGCGGTGCCTCATGGCAAAACCTTCGGTCGTCACGACCAGGGCGCCTGGGACAAGGTCCCGGCCCAGGCCGATCATGCCTGGAAGGACCTGGCGGGGCGGTTCGAGGCAATCACCGGCAAGTACCCGCAACTGGAAAAGACCAATAACCGCCAGCACCTGGGTACCCTGGGCGGCGGCAACCATTTCATCGAAGTGTGCCTGGATGAAACCGACCGTGTCTGGTTCATGCTGCACAGTGGTTCGCGCGGCGTGGGCAACGCCATTGGCAACCTGTTCATCGAACTGGCCCAGGCCGACATGCGCCAGCACCTCGGCAACCTGCCGGACAAGGATCTGGCCTATTTCAAAGAAGGCAGCCGCCACTTTAACGACTATGTCGAAGCGGTCGAATGGGCCCAGGATTTTGCCCGGCAGAACCGCGCCTTGATGATGCACGCGGTGATCGCCGCGGCCCGCCAGGTACTTGGCAAACCCTTCGAAGCCAACCTGGAGGCGGTCAACTGCCACCACAACTATGTACAGCGCGAACACCACTTCGGCCAGGACATCCTGGTGACCCGCAAGGGGGCGGTATCAGCACAGAAAGGCCAGTTGGGCATCATTCCCGGCTCCATGGGCGCGAAGAGCTTCATCGTCCGTGGTCTGGGTAATGAAGAGTCGTTCTGCTCCTGCAGCCACGGCGCCGGGCGGACCATGAGCCGCACCCGGGCGAAAAAGCAGTTCACCCTGGAAGATCAGGTACGCGCCACCGCGCATGTGGAATGCCGCAAGGACAAGGACGTGATCGATGAGATTCCCATGGCCTACAAGGACATCGACGCGGTGATGCAGGCCCAGCGGGAGCTGGTGGAAGTGGTGCATACCTTGCGGCAGGTGGTGTGCGTCAAAGGCTGAGCGCGCCTGAACCGCGCTGTAAATCCTGTGTGGTGTCGATGATGAAGCTGCGCAGCCAGCGGTTGTGCGGGTCGTCGTTATGCTCCACATCCACTCCTTGGGTTCCGAGCACAGGACCAGGTCGATGTCCGGGTCCGCCTATGAAGTTTTCCACAGCAAACTGTTGCTTTGGTGAAAGGCAAATTTCACTGACAGTCTGCTCGATCTACAGTGCCTTGAGTGACGTGCAGCACTACGCAAGTGTGAAACGTATTTGCTATTTCTGATCAGAAATAGATTGTCTCGTCCTATATAGCTAATTGAAATATTCTCGTGGTGAATTTTTGCTGGCGCGACAAGTGTCGGTTATAAGTTTCAGACAAGCGGTCGTAAAAGGGAGTGGCGAAGTACAAGCTTGAGATAATCTAAATTAAAGTGTCTTAGGGTTTCCGGTTTGGCGGTTGAGACCCCGCAGTAAGCACTCCTATGGTGAAAATGACCAAGCCGGAAAATCAGGAGGCATGATGGCACCCTTTATTGCGGAACTCCTCGCAGCGGGGCTCAGACTTGTAGCCAATGCGGCGCTGGTTAAAG
>JBOICD010000584.1:0-2165 GCA_050739855.1 Pseudomonas sp. | reverse complement strand
GCACCCCAGGCCAGGATCAGGTCACGGTAGGCCACTTGCTCTTCACCGATCCACAGGCGCTTATGGCCCGGATCGATGCCGCTGATGCGGGTATGGGTGCGCACTTCGGCCTTGAGCTGCTCAGCCATGGCCCCCGGCTCGGCCATGCTCAGGCCGTCGGCATCCTTGTTCTTGGCATAGCCGGTGGACAACATGGGCTTGGAATAGGAACGACCGTCGTCGGCGGTAATCAACAGCAACGGCGTCTCGCCGTCGAGCTTGCGAAATTCGCGGGCCAGGTTGTAACCCGCCAAGCCAGTACCAACAATTACCACCGGTGCCGTCATGCCATGTGTCCTTGCATCCTGATTAAATAGTGATCAGCCGATGGCGATCATTTCGAAATCCATCTTGCCCACACCGCAGTCCGGGCACAGCCAGTCTGCCGGGACATCTTCCCAACGGGTACCCGGGACGATGCCATCATCCGGCCAACCCTCGGCCTCGTCGTAGATCAGGCCACAAACAATACACTGCCACTTTTTCATCACTTACTTCCTCAACAAACCCAGGCATTGGAGTGGTCGCTCTCGGGAAAATTACAGTGGCGACCTTCTCAAGGAGGGGCTTTGTACTGGAGCCAGGTGCCAGCATGCAAGCCGGATCGGGCAATCATGCTAAGCTCGCGGTCTCTTTGGCCTGTTAATCCATACCATCGTGCCGTACGAAACATCGCAAGCGCCCGCTGCAGAATGGTTGCAGTACTCTCAGGTGGCAGACAGCGCAACGCCTGCGCTGCTTGACTGGTTGTTCGATCAAGGATCACTGACCCGTCGCCTGACTCGATTATCCGCCGATCACTTTTCTGTTACACCCCTTTACGAGGGTTGGCAGCCCCTGCGTGATGACGAATGCCGGGCACTGGATTTGGCGCCTGGTAGCGAAGGCTGGGTCCGCGAAGTGTACCTGCGCGGCCACGGCCAGGCCTGGGTGTTCGCCCGCAGTGTCGCCTCGCGCAGCGCCCTCGAAAGTGGCGGGCTGGACATGGAAGCACTGGGCAGCCGCTCGCTGGGCGAACTGTTGTTCTGCGACCAGGCCTTTACTCGCCGCGCCATTGAGGTCTGTCATTACCCCAAGGCCTGGCTGCCGGCCATCGACGCCAGCGACACGCTCTGGGGGCGTCGCTCGCGCTTTGATCGGGCCACACTGAGCGTGTTGGTTGCCGAAGTCTTCCTGCCGTCGCTGTGGCAGGCCGCCGAGATTTCCGGGGAGATCCGCTGATGTACCTGCAGCTGCTCAAGTCGCTCAATCGTCTGCATCCGCGCGCCTGGGACTTCGTCCAGTTGAGCCGCATGGACCGGCCGATCGGTATCTATCTGCTGTTGTGGCCGACGCTGTCAGCGGTGTGGATCGCCGCCAAGGGTACGCCGACCCTGGCCAACGTGCTGATTTTCACCCTTGGCGTGGTGCTGATGCGTGCGGCCGGTTGCGCTATCAACGACTTCGCCGACCGCAAGGTCGATGGCCACGTCAAACGCACCGCCGACCGCCCGTTGGCAGCCGGCAGGATCAATGCCCGCGAAGCACTGGTGCTGTTTGCCGTGCTGGTGGGCGTGAGCTTCCTGCTGGTGCTGTGCACCAATGCCCAGACGGTATGGTTATCGTTCGGCGCGGTGGCGTTGGCGGCCTGCTATCCCTTCATGAAGCGCTACACCTACTACCCGCAAGTGGTGCTCGGGGCGGCTTACTCCTGGGGCATTCCCATGGCCTTCACCGCAGCCAACGGCGAGCTGCCGGCCATCGCCTGGCTGCTGTACATCGCCAACCTGCTGTGGACGGTGGGCTATGACACCTACTACGCCATGGTCGATCGCGACGATGATCTGAAGATCGGGGTCAAATCTACCGCGATCCTGTTCGGTGAAGCCGACCGGATGATTATCCTGAGCCTGCAAGTGCTGTCGCTGGGCTGTTTGCTGATGGCCGGTAATCGCTTCGAACTGGGGGGCTGGTTCCACCTTGGGCTGGCGGCGGCCCTGGTGTGCTTTGTCTGGGAGTTCTGGACGACCCGCAAGCTGGACCGCGAGTCGTGTTTCAAGGCCTTCCTGCACAATCACTGGGCCGGGTTGCTGGTGTTTGTAGGGATTGTGCTGGATTACGGTTTCTGAATTATCGCGGGGCAAGCC
>JBOICD010000583.1:0-2166 GCA_050739855.1 Pseudomonas sp. | reverse complement strand
GGGTCGTGTTGGTGGTGGCCGGCACAGCGCCGGCCGCCGGCACCAGGCCCGCCAGCAAGCGATCGGTGAGCTTGCCCGGCAACGCCAGACGACGGGAGTTGAGCGCCGCCACATCGTTGCGCGTGACCGCGGTTTCCTGTGGCCGCTCAGGCACTCCGACTGCCGTCGCGCCCAGTGGCCGCGGCTGGACATCGAAGCGCGGGAGCGGGCTGCTGCTGCTCGCAGGCGCCGCTTTCTGCTTGGACAACTGCCGCATCAGCACCTCCTGCAGACCGATACCGCCGCCCTCGCGGGACATGCTCACCGCCAGCTGCTGGTCGTACATCTGCTGGTACTGCTTGGTGGTTTCGGTGTTGAGCGGATTGTCCTTGGCCAGCACATCGCTGGCCGAACGCATCGATTTGAGCATCTCGTTGAGAAACAGCGATTCGAACTCCTGGGCCACTTTGCGCAGGTTGGCGTCGCTATCGCGGTCGCCGACCTTCAACGAACTGAGTCGATTGAGGTCGGTGTAGGCGCCGCTGTCAGCCATGTTGGCTATCGGGTTTTTCGGCATATCCATGCGCCAGTCCTCAGATCACGATCAGGTCGGCCTGGAGGGCGCCGGCCTGCTTCAGGGCTTCGAGGATTGCCATCAGGTCACTCGGGGCAGCACCCACCTGGTTCACCGCACGGACGATTTCATCCAGCGTGGTCCCCGGACCGAACTTGAACATCGGCTTGGCTTCCTGCTCGGCATTGACCCGCGAGCGCGGCACCACAGCCGTCTCACCATTGGAGAACGGCCCCGGCTGGCTGACGATCGGGTCTTCGGTGATGGTCACGGTCAGGCTGCCATGGGTGACCGCCGCAGGCGACACTTTGACGTTCTGGCCGATGACGATGGTACCGGTACGCGAGTTGATGATGACCTTGGCCACCGCCTGGCCCGGATCGATTTCCAGGTTCTCGAGGATCGACAGGTAATCGACACGCTGGCTCGGATCGAGCGGCGCGGTGACCCGCACCGAACCACCGTCCAGGGCCTGGGCCACACCCGGGCCGAGCAGTTCGTTGACCTTGTCGACGATACGCTTGGCGGTGGTGAAGTCCGGACGATTGAGGTTCAGGGTCAGGCTGTTGCCCTGGTTGAATCCGCTGGGCACGGCACGCTCGACCGACGCGCCGCCAGGAATGCGCCCCGCCGACGGTACGTTGACGGTGATCTTCGAGCCGTCACGGCCTTCGGCGTCAAAGCCGCCAACCACCAGGTTGCCCTGAGCGATCGCATAGACGTTGCCGTCGATACCCTTGAGCGGCGTCATCAGCAAGCTGCCGCCGCGCAGGCTCTTGGAGTTACCGATCGAGGACACGGTGATGTCCACTACCTGCCCCGGTTTGGCGAACGCCGGCAGGTCGGCATGCACCGAGACCGCTGCGACGTTTTTCAGCTGCACGTTGCCCGAGCCTGCCGGCACCTTGATGCCGAACTGCGACAGCATGTTGTTGAAGGTCTGCAGGGTGAACGGCGTCTGGGTGGTCTGGTCACCCGTACCATTGAGCCCCACCACCAGACCGTAGCCGATCAGCTGGTTGCTACGCACGCCGGAAATGCTGGCGATGTCTTTCAGGCGTTCAGCCTGTGCGGCGAACGCGACGGACAGCAAAAGCGCGGCGGTGATCAGCTGCTTGAAGTTGAACATGGTCATCCGAACCTAGAAAGGCCAAAGCGGGCTGATAAAGAAACGGTCGAGCCAGCCCGGCTGGCTGGCATCGGCAAAAGAGCCGGTTCCCGAGTAGGTGATGCGCGCATCGGCAACCCGGGTCGAAGGCACGGTGTTGTCGGTGGCAATGTCGTCGGCGCGGATCATGCCGGCGATACGTACCAGCTCGTCGCCGGTGTTGAGGGTCAGCCACTTCTCGCCACGCACGGCAATGATGCCATTGGGCAGCACATCAGCCACCGTCACGGTGATCGAACCGGTCAGGCTGTTGCCCTGCCCGGCCTTGCTGTCGCCTTTGGTTGCACGGTCACCGCTGTACCCGGCGCTCAGGCTCAAATCGCCATCGCTGAACGGGTTGTTGGTGGTCATCGAAGAGCCGAACAACGAGGTCAGGCCGATATCGGCCTTGCTGTTATTGGCGATCTGCGAGTTGGCGTTCTTGCTCGCCTGGGTCCGCTCATTG
>JBOICD010000582.1:0-2168 GCA_050739855.1 Pseudomonas sp. | reverse complement strand
GTGCCGCGTACAACGCCGACTTCGACGGTGACCAGATGGCCGTTCACGTGCCGCTGACGCTGGAAGCCCAGCTCGAAGCGCGCGCGCTGATGATGTCGACCAACAACATCCTGTCGCCAGCCAACGGTGAGCCAATCATCGTTCCGTCGCAGGACGTTGTACTGGGTCTGTACTACATGACCCGTGAAGCCATCAACGCCAAGGGCGAAGGTCGCGTCTTCGCCGACCTGCAGGAAGTCGACCGGGTATTCCGTGCCGGCGAAGCCGCCCTGCACGCCAAGATCAAGGTTCGTATCAACGAAACCGTCAACGATCGTGATGGCGGCAGCGTCAAGAACACCCGTATCGTCGACACCACTGTCGGCCGTGCACTGCTGTTCCAGGTTGTACCGCCAGGTCTGTCGTACGACGTGGTCAACCAGCCAATGAAGAAAAAGGCGATCTCCAAGCTGATCAACCAGTGCTACCGCGTGGTTGGTCTGAAAGAGACCGTGATCTTCGCTGACCAGCTGATGTACACCGGTTTTGCCTACTCGACCATTTCCGGCGTTTCCATCGGTGTTAACGACTTCGTTATCCCGGATGAAAAAGCCCGCATCATCGGTACTGCTACCGACGAAGTGAAAGAGATCGAGAGCCAGTACGCCTCCGGCCTGGTAACCCAGGGCGAGAAGTACAACAAAGTCATCGACTTGTGGTCCAAGGCGAACGACGAAGTTTCCAAGGCGATGATGGCCAACCTCTCGAAAGAGAAGGTCATCGACCGCAATGGCGACGAAGTCGAGCAAGAGTCCTTCAACTCGATGTACATGATGGCTGACTCCGGTGCCCGGGGTTCGGCAGCTCAGATTCGTCAGCTGGCCGGTATGCGTGGTCTGATGGCCAAGCCGGACGGCTCGATCATCGAGACGCCAATTACCGCGAACTTCCGTGAAGGTCTGAGCGTACTCCAGTACTTCATCTCGACTCACGGTGCTCGTAAAGGTCTGGCGGATACCGCGTTGAAAACCGCGAACTCCGGTTACCTGACTCGTCGTCTGGTAGACGTTGCCCAGGATCTGGTTGTTACCGAGATCGATTGCGGTACCGAGCAAGGCCTGCTGATGACGCCGCACATTGAAGGCGGCGACGTTGTAGAGCCGCTGGGTGAGCGTGTACTGGGTCGTGTTATCGCCCGTGACGTGTTCAAGCCAGGCACTGACGACGTTATCGTTCCGGCCGGTACCCTGGTCGACGAGAAGTGGGTTGAATTCATCGAGCTGAACAGCATCGACGAAGTGATCGTGCGTTCGCCGATCAGCTGCGAAACCCGCTACGGCATCTGCGCCAAGTGCTACGGTCGCGACCTGGCTCGCGGTCACCAGGTGAACATCGGTGAAGCGGTCGGCGTAATCGCTGCCCAGTCCATCGGTGAGCCGGGTACCCAGCTGACCATGCGTACGTTCCACATCGGTGGTGCTGCAAGCCGGACCTCGGCTGCCGACAGCGTCCAGGTGAAGAACGGCGGTATGGTGCGTCTGCATAACCTGAAGCAGGTTGTGCGTGCCGACGGCAACCTGGTAGCCGTATCGCGTTCCGGTGAGTTGGCGATTGCCGACGAGTTCGGTCGTGAGCGTGAGCGTTACAAGCTGCCTTACGGTGCGGTGATTTCGGTCAAGGAAGGCGACAAGGTCGACGCTGGCGCAATCGTTGCCAAGTGGGACCCGCACACCCACCCGATCGTTACCGAAATGAAAGGTACCGTGACCTTCGTGGGCATGGAAGAAGGCATCACCATCAAGCGTCAGACTGACGAATTGACTGGTTTGACCAACATTGAAGTTCTGGACGTCAAAGACCGTCCGGCTGCAGGTAAGGAAATCCGTCCTGCAATCAAGATGGTCGACGCCAATGGCAAGGATTTGCTGCTGCCAGGTACTGACGTACCGGCTCAGTACTTCCTGCCGGCGAACGCCCTGGTCGGCGTTGCTGACGGTGCACAGATCGGTGTTGGTGACGTTATCGCGCGTATCCCGCAAGAAACGTCGAAGACCCGTGACATCACCGGTGGTCTGCCACGGGTTGCCGACTTGTTCGAAGCCCGTCGTCCGAAAGAAGCCTCGATTCTGGCTGAAGTCAGCGGCACCATCGCCTTCGGTAAAGAGACCAAAGGCAAGCGCCGTCTGGTC
>JBOICD010000581.1:0-2184 GCA_050739855.1 Pseudomonas sp. | reverse complement strand
CTGGATGCCATGGGTGCCTTCGTGGATCGGGTTCAAGCGGTTGTCGCGATAGTACTGTTCGACCGGGTATTCGCGGGTGTAGCCGTGACCACCGAGAATCTGGATCGCCAGTTCGTTGGCCTTGAGGCAGAACGCCGAGGGCCAGGATTTGACGATCGGGGTCAGCAGGTCGAGCAGCTCGTGCGCCTGTTGCCGCTGCGCCTCGGTTTCGCCGCTCTGGGTTTCATCGAACAGCCGCGCGGCGTACAGGCCCAGGTCGAAGGCGCCTTCGACGTAGGCTTTCTGGGTCAGCAGCATGCGCTTTACATCGCTATGACCGATGATCGGTACGGCGGCGGTGGCCGGGTCCTTGTTGTCCGGCAGGCGTCCTTGCGGCCGCTGGCGCGCGTACTCAAGCGAGTACAGGTAGCCGGCATAGCCGAGCATCACCGCGCCCATGCCGACGCCGATGCGCGCCTCGTTCATCATCTGGAACATGCAGGCCAGACCCTGGTGCGGCTTGCCCACCAGGTAGCCGACACAGTGTCCGTTGTCGCCGAAATTCAACGCTGTCGAGGTGGTGCCGCGCCAGCCCATCTTGTGGAACAGCCCGGCCAGCAGTACGTCGTTGCGTGGGCCCAGGCTGCCGTCGGCATTGACCAGGAACTTGGGCACGATGAACAGCGAAATGCCTTTCACCCCGGGCGGCGCGTCCGGCAGTTTGGCCAGGACCATGTGCACGATGTTCTCCGACAACGGGTGGTCGCCGCCAGAGATGAAGATCTTGTTGCCGCGCAGCCGGTAACTGCCATCGCTGGCCGGCTCTGCGCGGGTGCGGATATCGGCCAGGGATGAACCGGCGTGAGGTTCGGTCAGGGCCATGGTGCCGAAAAAGCGGCCTTCGATCATCGGCTGCAGGAACAGGCGTTTCTGCTCATCGCTGCCAAAACTCTCGATCAGGTTGGCGGCGCCCATGGTCAGGAACGGGTAGGCGGTGGTGCCGGCGTTGGCCGCCTGGAAGTGGGCAAAACAGGCTTGCGAAAGCAGGGTTGGCAGCTGCATGCCGCCGGTTTCGAAGTCGCGGGTGGCGTTGAGGAAACCGGCTTCGAGGAAGGCATCGACCGCGGGTTTGACCTCGGGGATCAGCAGCGCTTCGCCATTCTCGTAACGCGGCTCGTGTTCGTCGCCCTTGCGGTTGTGCGGGGCGAAATATTTCTCGGCAATGGTCCGCGCCGTGTTCAACGCGGCATCGAAGGTTTCGCGGTTGTGTTCGGCAAAGCGTGGGCGTTGGGTGAGGGCCTCGGCGTCGAGCACTTCGTAGAGTTCGAAGGCCAGGTTGCGGGCGCTGAGCAGGGTCTCGGACATGACGGCATTCCTGTCTGGGGATGGCCGAGTCTAGGCAGGGGGGCAGGCACTGCACAGTGAAATAGATGCGGGTGATGGCAGGATAAAACCAGCTTCAGAAGATTGGTACTTTCGCTTCGGATTTATAGGGCAGATATTTTCTTCAGCGTAGGAGCTAAATGACAGGTCAATTACGCAAGGTTGTCCCGATGTCCCTGAGTAGTACTTCTTCGAATAGCAGTGACCTTTCCGAGGCCTCGATCGATCAGCCGATGTTCTTTGTAGTGTCGGTCAAAAAGCTGGTCGTCATGAGCATCTTCACGTTTGGTCTGTACTGGACATATTGTGCTTATCGAAGCTGGGTCTTGTATCGGGGGGCAAGCGGAGAGCGCGTGCTTCCATTGGTGCGAACCGTGTTTGAGATCTTTTTCCGTTACAGCCTGTTGAGCAGGGTTGATCGGCAATTGCGCTTGTCAGGACGTAGGTACGCGTGGTCTCCATTCTGGTTGGTATGCGCTTCGATTGTATTGGGGGCAATTAGCATCTGGGCGAATTACGCTACTGATCTGGCGCTGTTTTCGGCCTTGGGTTTGCTGGTCGCTCTAGGAGGGGCGCAAATTTGGGTGCTCACCAAGATGCAGCGAGCGATGAATTTCTGCGTGGGTGATGCTGACGGCAAGTCCAATGCGCGGCTTTCGCCCCTGAACTGGCTCTGGATGTCGGTCGGCATACTGTTCTGGGTATGGAATGTATTTTGGGTCGGGATGGTGCTCTTGGCTGTGCTGTTTGAGATTTCTATCCTGATCTGAGCCCTGGCTTCAAAAGCATCGCGGGGCAAGCCCGCTCCCACCGGCTTATCAC
>JBOICD010000580.1:0-2189 GCA_050739855.1 Pseudomonas sp. | reverse complement strand
TCAACCCGATCGACTTCGAGAACTCCGAAGGCAACCTGGGTATCGCCAACGCGCTGTTCCAGCACCTGGCCAGCAAGCTGCCGATCTCGCGCTGGCAGCGCGACCTGACTGACTCCACTGTGCTGCGTAACCTGGGCGTCGGTTTCGCCCACAGCGTGATCGCCTACGAGGCCAGCCTCAAGGGCATCAGCAAGCTGGAAATCAACGAAGCCCGTATCGCCGAAGACCTGGACGCCTGCTGGGAAGTCCTCGCCGAGCCGATCCAGACCGTCATGCGCCGCTACGACATCGAGAACCCCTACGAGAAGCTCAAAGAGCTGACCCGTGGTAAAGGCATCAGCCCGGAAGCGCTGCTGACCTTCATCGATGGCCTGGACATGCCGGCTGAAGCCCGCGCCGAGCTGAAAAAGCTGACCCCGGCCTCCTACATCGGTAACGCCGCGGCTCAAGCCAAACGCATCTGATCTGCGCCCTGCGCGTAAACGCCCGGCTCAGCCGGGCGTTTTTATTACCGAAAGAAAATTACTTTTTTTCAATAGGTTACACATGAATCCTGATACTCCACTGCAGCTGCTGGGCGGCCTCACTGCCCGCGAATTCATGCGCGACTACTGGCAGAAGAAACCTCTGCTGGTGCGCCAGGCCTTCACCGATTTCGAAAGCCCGATCGACGCCGACGAACTGGCCGGCCTGGCCCTGGAAGAAGAAGTCGAATCGCGTCTGGTCATCGAACACGGCGAGCGCCCGTGGGAATTGCGTCGCGGCCCGTTCGAAGAAGACACCTTCAGCACCCTGCCCGAGCGTGACTGGACCCTGCTGGTGCAGGCGGTGGACCAGTTTGTGCCCGAAGTCCACGAACTGCTGGAGCACTTCCGTTTCCTGCCGAGCTGGCGCATCGACGACGTGATGATCAGCTTCGCCGCCCCGGGTGGCAGCGTCGGCCCGCACTTCGACAACTACGATGTATTCCTGCTGCAAGGCCAGGGCAAGCGCAACTGGAAAATCGGCCAGCGGTGCGACAGCGACAGCCCGCTGCTTGAGCACGCCGATCTGCGTATCCTGGCTGAATTCGAGCAAAGCGAAGAGTGGACCCTGGAACCGGGCGACATGCTCTATCTGCCGCCACGCCTGGCCCACTACGGCATCGCCGAAGACGACTGCCTGACTTATTCGGTGGGCTTCCGCGCCCCTAGCGCCGCTGAAGTGTTGACCCACTTCACCGACTTCCTCAGCCAGTTCCTGCCTGACGAAGAGCGCTACACCGACGCCGACGCCCAGCCGGCCAGCGACCCGCACCAGATCCAGCACGACGCCCTCGGCCGCCTGAAGAACCTGCTGACCGAGCACATGGGCGACGAGCGCCTGCTGCTGACCTGGTTCGGCCAGTTCATGACCGAGCCTCGCTATCCGGAACTGGTCAGCGGTGAGCCGCTGGACGAAGCAGAACTGATCGAAAGCCTGGCCCAGGGCGCGATCCTGATCCGCAACCCAAGTGCACGCCTGGCCTGGTCGGAAGTCGATGACAACCTGCTGCTGTTCGCCAGCGGTCAGAGCCGCCTGCTGCCAGGTGACCTGCGTGAACTGCTGAAGCTGATCTGCGCCGCCGACGCGTTGCATATTGAAAACCTTGAGCAGTGGCTTGAAAACGATCAAGGCATTACCTTGATCTGCGAACTGGTCAAACAAGGAAGCTTGGGGTTTGCCAATGAATAAGATCCGGGTCCGCCTCGCCGACTGGCACAAAGACAACGCCGACATCCGCCGCATCCGCGAAGCCGTGTTCATCGCCGAGCAGTGCGTACCACCAGAACTGGAGTGGGATGCCGACGACAACAGCGCTGTGCACTTCCTCGCCCTGGAAGGCGACTACGCCATCGGCACAGCCCGCCTGCTGGCCGACGGCCAGATCGGTCGGGTATCGGTACTCAAGGACTGGCGCGGCCTGAAAGTCGGCGATGCACTGATGCAGGCGGTTATCGTCGAAGCGCAGAACCGCGACCTCAAGCAGCAGATGCTCAGCGCCCAGGTGCAGGCGACGCCGTTCTACGAACGCCTTGGCTTCAAGGTGGTCAGCGAAGAATTCCTCGAGGCGGGCATTCCGCACGTGGACATGGT
The DNA here is from genome assembly GCA_050739855.1 of Pseudomonas sp. GTDB lineage: Bacteria > Pseudomonadota > Gammaproteobacteria > Pseudomonadales > Pseudomonadaceae > Aquipseudomonas. The sequence continues at coordinate 74 of JBOICD010000580.1, read as the reverse complement.
GCGCGAATCGCGCGAGCTGGCCTGATAACACATCGCGGGGCAAGCCCGCTCCCACTGTGGGAGCGGGCTTGCCC
>JBOICD010000579.1:0-2208 GCA_050739855.1 Pseudomonas sp. | reverse complement strand
GCCAGTTCCAGCACAACGAACTGCTCAAGCGGGTGCTGGCGGCGCAGGCCGAGGGGCGCCCATGAAGCGCTTGCTGCTGGGACTGCTGTTGCTGGCGGGCGGCTGGAGCTGGTACGAGCGCCAGGCCCTGGCGGACTTTACCGGTATTCTCAGCGCTTATTCGGCCAAGGAGTATTGCTCCTGCCGTTTTGTCATGGGCTTCGACGCGCCTTACTGCCAGGCTTATGTACGCCAATATCTGCCCCTGAGCCGGCTCGAGGAAAATTCCCAGACCCGCCAGGTCACTGCTGTGGGGCTGGGCGTTGAGCGTCGTGCGCGCTGGCAGGGCGTACGTGAGGGCTGTGGCTTGCTGCCGTGAAGGCAGCCGGGTAAGGTTGACGGCTTCTGTGTTACAGGATTTCTCATGTTCTCTCTGCCCCGTCTTCTCCTGGCCTTGCTCGCGCTGCTGAGCTTTTCCGCCCAGGCCAACTGGCATCTGGATGGCGAGTCTTCACGACTGTCGTTCATTTCCAGCAAAAATGGCGATACCGCCGAAGTCCATCGTTTCCTGGTGTTGCACGGCAAGGTCGATCGCAAGGGCGCGGCCGAGCTGATGATCGAGATGGATTCGAACAACAGCGGTGTGCCACTGCGCGATGAACGCATGCGCAAGGATCTGTTCGAGTTCGCCCGCTTCGCGGAGGCCAAGGTGCGTGCCCAGATCGATCTGCGGCCGATCAACGACCTGGCCAATGGCGCCCAGGTCGAGTTGCGCCTGCCGCTGACGGTCGAGCTGCACGGCAAGGAACACAGCTACAACGCCTTGTTGCTGGCCACACGCCTGGACGAGCGCCGCTTCCAGGTGGTGACCCTGGAGCCGTTGATGTTGCGTGCCGAAGAATTTGACCTGGTGCCGGGCCTGGAGACCTTGCGCAAAGTCGCCGGGCTCAAGTCCATCAGCCCGTCGGTGCCGGTGTCCGCAGTATTGATCTTCACGGCGCGCTGATATGGCCGGACCGGTCTTTCCCTGGCGAGATGGCAACCGGTTCGAGTTATTGATCGACGGCCCCGAATTTTTTCCGCGCATGCTCACCGCCATTGTGCGTGCTGAGCAGCAGGTCGACCTGGAGCTGTATCTGGTGGAGGCGGGCGCCTGCGCCGAAGCCATGGTCCAGGCGCTGGTGCAGGCCGCCGGGCGGGGTGTGCAGGTGCGCTGCCTGTTCGATGACTATGGTTCGCTGGCGTTCACCCTGAACCTGCGCCAGCGCCTGGTCGCCGCTGGCGTCGAACTGCGCTGGTACAACCGTCTGCGCTGGCGCCGGGGTTTTCGCAACCTGTACCGCGACCACCGCAAATTGCTGGTGGTCGACCAGACCTGGGCGGTGGTCGGCGGTACCGGCGTCACCGACCAGTTCTGGATGCCAGACGAAGACATCAGCGAATGGCACGAGGTGATGGTACAGATGCAAGGGCCGCTGGTGGCCGACTGGCAGATGCTTTTCGATCGCCAGTGGCGCGCCAACCTGCGGCGCACGGCCTGGCGCCCACCGACTCATTTTGGCCTGCCGCGCCTGCCTCATGTGCCCGATAGCGGCGAGGGCGTGGGCCGGGTGGCGTATGCCGATGCCCGTCAGCACCGGGATATCCTGCAATCGCTGGTACGCGCGTTGAATAGCGGCCGACGGCGGATCTGGCTGGCCACACCGTACTTTTTACCGACCTGGAAAGTCCGCCGCTCCCTGCGCCGGGCTGCTGCCAACGGTGTTGATGTGCGTCTGCTGCTGACCGGCCCGCGTACCGATCATCCTTCGGTGCGCTATGCCGGGCACCGCTATTACCCGAGGCTGATGCGTGCCGGGGTGAAAATCTACGAGTATCAGCCGTGTTTCCTGCACCTGAAGATGGTGCTGGTCGACGACTGGGTGAGTATCGGTTCGTGCAATTTCGACCACTGGAACCTGCGTTTCAACCTTGAAGCCAACGTTGAGGCGCTCGATCCGCCGCTGACTGCGGCTGTCGCCGCGAGCTTCGAGCGAGATTTTGCCCAGAGCCTGTGTATCGACCTTGCCCATTGGCATGCGCGGCCGTTGTGGAAGCGTCTGCAACAGCGTTTGTGGGGGTGGCTGGATCGGCTGGTGGTCAACATTCTTGATCGGCGTGATTGATCGCGGGGCAATCCCGCTCCCACCGGGTGCTATAGGCTGTGGGAGCGGGCTTGCCCCGCGAAAA
>JBOICD010000578.1:0-2209 GCA_050739855.1 Pseudomonas sp. | reverse complement strand
GTCGGTAACATCGCATCGCGGGGCAAGCCCGCTCCCACCCCCTAGACAATTGCTCCCACCGGTCAGACCGAGGCTTCAGCCGGGGAAACAATGCTGGTCTTACCCCCACGCGAACGCCCCGAACTCAGGTAAGCGGCAATCGATTCCTGCGTCACCTCACCCAGAAACACCTGCTCGGCATCAAGCACCGGCAACCACGCACGATTGAACTCATACATCCGTGACAGCAGGATGCGCAGGTGCTCATCGTGGGACGCCGTAGCGTTGAAGGTGCGCAGAAAATCGCTGCAGCTACCTTGCTGGCGATGCAGGTCGCGCCGACGCACATAACCCATGGCTTTGTTCTGCGCATCGGTGACCACCACGTAACGGCGATCATGTTCGTCCATCAGCTCCAGGGCGTCGTTGACCGGCGTTTCCGGGCTGACTGACGGCGCGTTGTCGGCGGCGTCTTCGGCCCGCACCAGCAGCAGGCGTTTGAGCGTGCTGTCCTGACCGACGAAGTTGCTCACGAAGTCGTCAGCCGGGTGCGCCAGCAGCGTGTCCGGATGGTCAATCTGGATCAGTTTGCCGGCACGGAAAATGGCAATCTTGTCGCCCAGCTTGATCGCTTCGTCAATGTCGTGGCTGACCATGATCACGGTCTTGTTCAGCGCGCGCTGCATCTCGAAAAACTCGTTCTGGATCATCTCGCGGTTGATCGGGTCGACCGCGCCGAACGGTTCGTCCATCAAAAGCAGCGGTGCCTCGGCGGCCAGGGCGCGGATCACCCCGATGCGCTGTTGCTGGCCACCGGACAATTCGCGCGGGTAGCGCTGCAGGTACTGCTTGGGTTCGAGTTTGATCATGCTCATCAGTTCGCGGGCGCGCTCATGGCATTTTTGCTTGTCCCAGCCGAGCAGGCGCGGGACCACGGTGATGTTTTCCTCGATGGTCATGTTGGGGAACAGACCGATCTGCTGAATCACATAGCCGATGCGTCGGCGCAGGGTCACTTCGTCGAGCCCCGTGGTGTCTTCGCCGTTGATCAGTACCTTGCCGGAGGTCGGCGTGATCAATCGGTTGATCATTTTCAGCGTGGTGCTCTTGCCGCAACCGGACGGGCCGAGGAACACGCAGATTTCGCCTTCATTGACGGTCAGGCTGACAGCGTCGACGGCGTTGACGTCTTTGCCGTTGGCGTGAAAGGTCTTGCTCAGGTTCTGAAGTTCGATCATTTGCGCAGTCCTTCTGGAGTCAGGGCACGTTGCAGGGTTTGCAGCAGCAGGTCAGCGATGATGGCCAGCAGGCTCACCAGCAAGGCACCGACCAGCAGCATCGACATGTCGCTACGGCTGATGGAGGTCAGGATCAGTACGCCCAGGCCACCGGCGCCGATGGTCGCGGCGATGGTCATGACGCCGATGTTCATCACCACAGCGGTACGTACGCCGGCGAGAATCACCGGTACGGCAATGGGCAGTTCGACCATGCGCAGGCGCTGGCCGAAGGTCATGCCGATACCGCGCGCGGCTTCACGAATCCCCGGTTCGACATTGCTCAGCGCCAGGTAGGTGTTGCGCAGGATCGGCAGCAATGAATAAAGGAACACCGCAGTGATCGCCGGCAATGGCCCCAGGCCCTGGCCGAACTTGGAGTAGAACGGCAACAGCAGGCCGAACAGGGCGATCGAGGGGATGGTCAGCAGCACCGTGGCGCACGCCTGCAAGGGGCCGGCGAGGGCAGGGAAGCGGGTCATCAGGATGCCCAGCGGTACGCCGAACAGAATCGCCAGGCTGACGGCGATGCCGACCAGGGTGATGTGCTGCCAGGTCAGGTGCAGGACCTGGGCCCAGTCCAGGTGAGCGAAGGTATCGAGCATGGTCATGGCTGCTCCTGTGCAGGTGGATGCTGGCGCAGGTACTCGGCGGCGACCTTGCCCGGGCTCTGGTGCTCGACGTCGACTTTGGCGTTCAGCTCGCGCAGGGTCTGGTCATCCAGTTGCTCGGCCAGCGGCTTGAGCAGGGTGGCCAGTTGCGGGTGGGCGTCGAGGATTTCCTTGCGCACCACGGGGGCTGCGGTGTAGTCGGGGAAGTAGTGTTTATCGTCTTCGAGCAGCTTCAGGTCAAAGGCACTCAGGCGCCCGTCGGTGGTGTAGACCAGGCCGCTGAACACCTGGCCGTTGCGCAGCGCGGTGTAGACCAGGCCCGCATCCATCTGGCGGATGTTG
>JBOICD010000577.1:0-2215 GCA_050739855.1 Pseudomonas sp. | reverse complement strand
TGGATGCAAGCCTGGAGGTACTCATGGCTCAAGGCCTGACACCGCTCACGCTTGGCGACAGCCCACCACCAGGCAGCCAGGTCCGGGTGGTCGGCGAACTCTCCTACCCTGGCCTGGCCTGGGCCTGGCAACCTGCAGCGAAGTGGACGTGCCTATTTTGCTACAGCACCCTCAGCTACGGCGCAACATCAAGGGCAATGACTGTCCAGGCGTGGGACCGGGCTCATCGGGCAGCCCGGTGATAAACGACAACGCTCAGCTCGTCAGTGTGATCAACAGCATTGTTGTCTCAAGCGACGTCGACGCAGCCCCCTGCGACACCAACAGTCCTTGTCAGCTGGGTGAAGACGAGATCACCGCCAAACCACTCAAGAATACCGCTGTACCGCTCAATCGCCTCAAAGGCTGCTTCACCGCAGGTGTTGCCGACCTGACACTGGATAGCTGCCAACTGTTGCCGGGCTTTCAGTTGCAAGCACAGAGGTGGCCCAGACTGGTCACCAAGATCGCCACGGATGCCGAAGGCAACGACCGCGTACCCGGCTGGGACCTGAGCTTCGCCCTCGATACGCCGCGCTACCGCTATAAGGCTGTGCGTGATCCATTGGCCTGCGAAGACCCGAAAAATTACAGCGGTACCATCCCGGCTGCCGAAAACCGCATCAATGACCCGATCGGACCGGAGCCTGGCTGGCACTTCCTCTGTCTGATCGGTGTCGATTCCCCCGAGCACCCTCCGTCACCGGCCTTGATGGCCAACAGCTTGAGCCTTGCCGTCCAGCTGCTGCCGGCAGTGCCCGTACCGGCACCGGACATGAGCATCGAGACGCGCCCGAACGGTAATGTGAAAGTCACCTGGCGTACCGATCCGCCTCATCTTTCGAGGTACCGGGTCAAGCGCGGCCCTCCCGCGACCACCGATTGCGACGACCCTGCGGGCCTGCGCCTGCTGCGTCACCAGAGCTATGAATTCAAGGCCGCTCAGCTGCCACTCAAACTCTGCACCGTGAGCGAAGACCTGATCGAGCAACGTTCTGCAGTACGTACCGACCTGCTCCAATCCGCTTCAATGGATGGCTGATGCCAAAACAAAAAGGGGCCCTGCTCTCACGAGCAGGACCCCTTGCGGTCAATCAGCTGTTATCAGCTGTACACACGGCCCAGCAACTGGCGATGGCTCTCGAACTGGTCGAGTACATCACGCGTGATCTGGTCGGGCGTGAAGCCCATCAGGTCGTATTCCTGGCTGCCGTTGTGCAGGTACACCTCGGCACGGTAGAAGCGCTGGCGCACTTCGCTTTCACCTTCGACCGGCGCCTCGCTTGGCGCGGCCAGGTAGCCGTCCAGGCTCACTTCGTAGACGAAAGGGTTGCCCTCTTCCATCATCACCCGCAGGCCCATGGTCGAACGCGACTGGCCGACGCGGGTCTCCACCTCAACGCCCAGGTTGCGCAGCTGCACGGCGGCTTCCTTCAGTGCCGGACTGACCTGCTTGTCCATGAAACGCTGGACCATCGCCTGGGTCGGCTGCAGGTCGAGCTGGCTCAGGCGCTCGCTGAAGCCGCGGCGACCGCGGGCTGCCAGCTCGGCTTGTTCCTGCTCGATCTGGCTGTCCTGCTTCATGGCCTTGTACAGGCCGAACATGAACAGCACCAGCACCACCGAGAACGGCAAGCCGGCCAGTACCACCATGGTCTGCATGGCGGTGAAGTTGCCGGCGAACAGCAGACCGATGGTCACCAGGGTGATCACCACCGACCAGAACACTACCATCCAGTGCGGCGCATCCTCGTCGACCTGGCCGCCTTTGCACGACAGGTTGGCCATCATCACCGCGCCAGAGTCGGCCGGGGTGAGGAACAGTACGAAGCCGACGAATACCGCTACACCAATGACAATCTTGGCCGCCGGGAAGAATTCCAGCAGTTGGTAGATCGACATCGACGGCTGCTCGAGCGCGGTCTTGCCCAGCTCCACGGCGCCATGATTCATCACCAGGTCCAGCGCGGTGTTGCCGAAGATCGACAGCCAGGCCAGGGTGAAGCCCAGCGGGATCAGCAGGACCCCGGCAACCAGTTCACGCACGGTACGGCCCTTGGAGATACGGGCGATGAACATGCCGACGAACGGGCCCCAGGAAATCCACCAGGCCCAGTAGAACACGGTCCACAGCCCCAGCCAGCGCTCGGACTTGCCTGCCTCGCTTTCGTAGACA
>JBOICD010000576.1:0-2221 GCA_050739855.1 Pseudomonas sp. | reverse complement strand
GGCCGGCGACCTGAACATCGACGCACTGATTACCCGCGATAGCACCCAGCGCCTGGAACTGACCCCGGGCACTACCGTGGTGGCCTTGATCAAGGCGGGCTGGCTGACCCTGCTCAGCCCTCAAGACCGCCCACTGGAGGGCTACAACTGCCTGCAGGTCAAGGTTGAGGAGCTACTCGACGAGCCTCAGGGGCTGACTGAGGTGCGCCTGACATTGAGCAACGGGCAAACCCTGTGCACCTTCGCCGAACCTGCCTGGCTCAACGCCCACGCAGTGGCTGCAGGTAGCAACCTACGCGTTCAGTTTCAACCGTCCTACGTCCTTATCGGAACGCCTTTGTAAAACCGACACAAAACCGTCATAAGTGCTGACTAAGGTGACTGCCAAACCCGCAGGAAGCCTGTCATGAACCTATTAGAAGAACACCAGTCCACCGACCTCGAACAGCTGGTCAGCCTGAGTCGCCGTCGTTTCATCGGCGCGGGCGCCCTGTGCGGCGCCGCCCTGTTTCTGAGTGGTAATCTGCTCAGCCGCAGCGTCATGGCCGCCAGCGTCAGCGCAGCCAACAGCAGCCTGCTCGGCTTTACCAGTATCCCCAGTGCCACCGCCGACAGCATCAGCCTGCCCCCTGGTTACAAGGCCTCGGTACTGATCAGCTGGGGCCAGCCGCTGCATGCCGACGCCCCGGCCTTCGATGCATCCGGTCAGGGCACAGCCAAGGCCCAGGAACTGCAGTTCGGTGACAACAACGACGGCATGAGCCTGTTCCCCTTCCCCGATGATGACAATCGGGCGTTGATGGCCATCAACAACGAATACACCAACTACCGCTATCTGTTCGCGCACGGCGGGCAACCGACCTCCGCCGAAGACGTGCACAAGGCCCAGGCTGCCGAAGGCGTCTCGGTGATCGAGGTCAAACGCAGCAATGGCCAGTGGCAGTTCGTTCAGGGCTCGCCCTACAACCGGCGCATCCACGGCAACTCACCGATCCGAGTCAGCGGCCCGGCGGCGGGCGATGCCTGGATGAAGACCGCGGCCGACAACAGCGGTCGCAAGGTGCTCGGCACGTTCCAGAACTGCGCCAACGGCAAGACCCCTTGGGGCACCTACCTGACCTGTGAAGAGAACTTCACCGACTGCTTCGGCAGCAGCAATCCGGCGCAAGCGTTCGATGCCGGGCAGAAACGCTACGGGGCCACGATCGACAGCAAGGAAATCGGCTGGCACCCGCACGACCCGCGTTTCGACCTGGCGCAGAACCCCAATGAACTGAACCGCCATGGCTGGGTGGTGGAGATCGACCCGTTCGACCCTGATTCGACCCCGGTCAAGCGCACGGCCCTGGGCCGTTTCAAGCACGAAAACGCGGCCCTTGGCGAAACCCTCGATGGCCGGGCGGTGGTCTACATGGGCGACGATGAGCGCGGTGAATTCATCTACAAATTCATCAGCCGCGACCGCATCGATCACAAAAACCCCAGCGCCAACCGCAGCCTGCTCGACCACGGCACGCTGTATGTCGCGCGTTTCGACGATGGCGACCACAACGCCGACCATCCACGAGGCAAAGGCCAGTGGCTGGAACTGACCCACGGCAAGAACGGCCTGATTGCCGCCAACGGTTTTGCCAGCCAGGCCCAGGTCCTGATCCATGCACGCCTGGCCGCCAGCCAGCTCAAGGCAACGCGCATGGACCGCCCGGAATGGATTGTGGTCAGCCCCAAGGACGGCCAGGTCTATTGCACCCTGACCAACAACGTCAAACGAGGGGAAGAAGGCCAACCGGCAGGCGGCCCTAACCCACGGGAGAAAAATCTCTACGGGCAGATCCTGCGCTGGCGCGAAAGTGAGAATGACCACGGCGCCATGAGTTTCGACTGGGACCTGTTCGTGGTCGCCGGCAACCCTTCGGTACACCCTGATGATGCCAAGGGCGGTTCAAGCAACATTACCCCGCAGAACATGTTCAACAGCCCGGACGGGCTGGGCTTTGACCCGGATGGCCGGCTGTGGATCCTCACCGATGGTGACTACAGCAATAGCGGTGACTTTGCCGGCATGGGCAATAACCAGATGCTCTGTGCCGATCCGGTCAGCGGCGAGATCCGGCGCTTCATGGTTGGGCCGGTGGCTTGCGAGGTGACGGGCATTGCCTTCTCGCCGGACCAGCGCACCCTGTTCGTCGGCATTCAGCATCCAGGTGAATCCGGCGGTTCG
>JBOICD010000575.1:0-2226 GCA_050739855.1 Pseudomonas sp. | reverse complement strand
GGTAGCAACCCAAGTCAATATGAGTGCTGGAACCCGTTTGCTGGTCTGGCCCCAGCTGTGGCAAGCAGTCCTCCATCGACCCTGGTTTGGCTGGGGGTTGGGTGAAGTGTCTACAGCGCACAACACCGTACTTCACTCGTATGCTAAGAGTGAGCCTTTTACTTATGCGCACAATGTTGTTCTGGATTTGGCAGTGGGAACTGGCATTCCGCTCACGCTATTGCTCGTGGTAGTCACCTGCGTATGGCTGTGGAGACGTGCACGCGATACTAAAGATCTCTTGTCATGGTACTGTCTCGCAGTGGCTTTGCCATTCGGCGTGCATTCGCTGCTTGAATTTCCCTTTGCCTATGCCTATTTACTAGTGCCTGTGATGTTGCTGCTGGGCGTTTTGGAGGCCAGATTGGCCCCGCGTCATGTGGTGCGTATCCCATGGTGGACCGCTACTGCAGTTTGGGCCACGATAAGCGCTGCCATGGGCTGGAGTGCGGTCGAGTACATCGCTATTGAGGAGGACTTCCGTATCGCACGGTTTGAGGTAATGCAAATTGGGGCGCTACCAACCAATTACGAACGTCCCCGTATCGTTTTATTGACCCAACTGGCCGCTTTGTTGGAATGCGCCCGCATCATACCGACACCAGGAATGGCTCCGCAAAGCATCGAACTAGTACGCAAAGTGGCTATGCGTCTTCCGGCTACTGCCACCCAAAATCGCTATGCGCTGTCGTTGGCCCTCAACGGAAATCCTGAAGAGGCGATGCGACAAATGCGGGTTATGCGAGCTATGCACGGTGAGAAAATCTATGCAGAAGTCAAGTCGAACTGGAGCCGTCTGGCGCACGAAAAATACCCTCAGTTGCAGGAACTGAAGTTGCCGTGAGAAGGCCTGCCGTTTCCCTGAATTTAACCTTCAAACTCATCGTCGCTCTGGCGTTGATTGCGCCTTGGCTATTGCCGCCGCAAGGCGGTCCCAGCCCTTCGGTTGTTCCGTGGCTGTTCAGTCTGGCCTGTGCCGGGGTTCTGTTGGGGGTTCTGCCGCTATCGCGCAAGCGTTGGTTGTGGTCCTGCTGGCTGGCTGCCGGGTGTCTGGGGGCGGTGTTTGTCCTCAAGGGTCAAGTCACGGATACGCTCGTCGCCGTTTTCGCACTGGGGCTGGCCGGGACTTGCGCAGCTCTCGCCGCGAGCGTCAGCACCGACAGCCGTTCGGTATTCTGGCTGGCAACAGCATGGCTGATCGCTGGCCTGATCAGTGCTGTTATCGGTCTTTGCCAGTATTTTGGCGTAGAGCAGTATTTTCTGCCCTGGATGAGCCAGTCGGGCGCTGGCGAAGCCTTTGCCAACTTGCGCCAGCGCAACCAGTTTGCAACCTTGACCAATATGGGGCTGCTGGCTTTGCTGTGGCATGCGGTGCCCGCCAGCAGCGATTCACCCAAGCCATGGGCCTGGTGGGCTGTAACCGCGGCTGCCGTTTTGCTGTCAGTAGGGAATGCCGCTTCTTCATCGCGCACGGGGCTGGTTCAGTTGAGTCTGTTGGTGATTCTTGCCTGGCTGTGGGGTTGGTTGCGTCAACCCGCAGGTTTGCGGGTCTTGTTGGTTGCCGTGCTGACCTATGGCGTTGCAGCGCTGACTCTGCCAATGCTTGCAGGGCTGGACCCGGCGACCAGCGGCATTTTGGCGCGTTTGCACGATGGTGGACCAGCTTGCGCCAGCCGCTTGACCTTGTGGGGCAATGTATTGCACCTGATCGGACAACGGCCCTGGCTCGGCTGGGGCTGGGGCGAACTGGATTACGCCCACTACATGACGTTCTATGGTGGGTCGCGCTTTTGCGAAATCCTGGACAACGCGCACAACCTGCCGCTGCATCTGGCGGTGGAACTGGGTATTCCGGTAGCGTTGGCGGTGTGCGGCGGTTTTGTGTGGTGGGTCCTTCGGCAACGTCCCTGGGGCGAGACCGACCCGACCCGCCAGATGGCGTGGGGTGTACTCACCGTCATTCTTTTGCACAGCATGCTGGAGTACCCGTTGTGGTATGGCCCGTTCCAGATGGCGTTTGGCCTGTCCTTGGGTCTGCTCTGGCGAAGCCGCAGGATGCCGGCGACGCAGCCAGAATACCCGTTCAAGGAGTCGCCGGTTTCCATTTTCCAGGCGCTGGCAGCCACTGTTTTGATAGCTGTCACGGCCTATGCCGGTTGGGACTATCACCGCATCAGCCAGATTTAC
>JBOICD010000574.1:0-2230 GCA_050739855.1 Pseudomonas sp. | reverse complement strand
GCTTGGTAATCCTCGGCGCTACAGTCAGTGCACAGGCCGCGCGGCGGCATGGCATTAAAACCATCGGTGACGTGCTGCACCAGCGTGTCCATGCCTTGGGCCAAACGCGGTTCCCAAGCGGCCTTATCGCCTTTTTTCGGCGCCATCGGCAGCTGCCCATTATGGCAAGCAGCACAGGAGCGGCCGTACACCGCTTCCGGATCCTGGGCCGCCTGAACATGCAAGGACAACACTAGGGTACCGGCAGCCAGCAGCATCATCTTCATCATCAGATCGACCTCATCGGGGAGGAAAGTGCTCTGCGTTCTTAATGCGCAGAATCTCTAAATCGTTCCCGCAAATACCTGTCTGAGTACGGGACAAAGCGCACACAAAATCTGCGGCATTATATACTGGCGTCACTGAAACGGAAACGACACCGCATGCCGGGCCAAACGCTGGCACCGCCCTCACCGGAAAATTCGATGCAACCTAAAAATCCCATCATCGGTCTGTGCCAACAGGCTGCCTTCATGATCAGTGCCGCGAAAGTCGACCAGTGCCCGGACGATGACGGCTTCGAAGTCGCCTTTGCCGGGCGTTCCAACGCCGGTAAATCCAGCGCACTGAACACCCTGACCCACGCCAGCCTGGCCCGCACCTCGAAGACGCCTGGGCGCACCCAGCTACTGAACTTCTTCCGGTTGGACGACGAGCGCCGCCTGGTCGATCTGCCGGGTTATGGCTACGCCAAGGTACCGATCCCGCTGAAACTGCACTGGCAGCGCCACCTGGAAGCCTACCTGGGTAGCCGTCGCAGCCTGTCTGGCTTGATGCTGATGATGGATATCCGCCACCCGCTGACCGAATTCGACCGCCTGATGCTCGACTGGTCCGCCGCCAGCCAAATGCCCATGCATATCCTGCTGACCAAGGCCGACAAACTGGCCTTCGGCGCGGCGAAGAACGCCCTGCTCAAGGTCCAGCAGGATCTGCGTAAAGGCTGGGGAGAAGGGGTCAGTATTCAGCTGTTCTCAGCGCCGAAACGCCAAGGCATTGAAGAGGCGCAGGCCGTGCTGGCGCGCTGGCTGCAGCTGGAAGACCGCGTACCCGAAGAGTAACTCGCAGGCAAAAAAAACCCCGAGCATCGTATGGGGAGGGAGAGGCTCGGGGCTTAAGGTCTGAACCGCTAGGGCGGGGTTCAGATATCTGCCAACACTTAACACAACATAGGAGCACCGAAGGGCTTCATCAGCCATTCATATGCTCTGACTCCTGTCTTTTGCAGAAAGTTCAGAGACATTTTAAAACCTGTTTGAAATAACCAACCCTCTGCTAATCCCCTAAAGTTTTAAAGCCCCGGAAACGCCGCGACTTTATGCCGCAGCCTGGTTTTCCCGCTTAGTGCGCCTCATCCCAATTCGAGCCGACCCCCACATCCACCAACAACGGCACAGCCAGTTCGGCGGCGCCGCTCATGCGCAGGCGAATCTGCTCACGCACCGAATCGAGCAGGTCCTCACGCACCTCCAGTACCAGTTCATCGTGGACCTGCAGGATGACTTTGGCATCCAGCCCGGACTCGCTCAGCCAGTTATCCACCGCGACCATAGCGCGCTTCATGATGTCTGCGGCGGTGCCTTGCATCGGCGCGTTGATCGCCGTGCGCTCGGCGCCTTTGCGCAGTGCAGCGTTCGTCGAGTGAATTTCCGGCAGGTACAAACGGCGACCGAAGAGAGTCTCGACATAACCTTGCTCGCCCGCCTGCTCGCGGGTGCGCTCCATGTACGCCAAGACCCCTGGATAACGCGCGAAGTACCGGTCGATATAGGCCTGCGACTGCTTGCGGTCGACGCCGATCTGCTTGGCCAGGCCAAACGCGCTCATGCCGTAGATCAGCCCGAAGTTGATCGCCTTGGCGCTGCGGCGCTGGTCGGTGGTGACCCGATCCAACTCAACCCCGAACACTTCTGCGGCTGTCGCGCGGTGTACATCCAGGTTATTGCGGAAGGCATGCAGCAACCCTTCGTCCTGGGCCAGATGGGCCATGATCCGCAGCTCGATCTGCGAATAGTCGGCCGCCAGCAGCTGGTAGCCGGCCGGGGCGATAAAGGCCTGGCGAATGCGCCGCCCTTCGGCCGTGCGGATCGGAATGTTCTGCAGGTTCGGGTCACTGGATGACAGCCGCCCGGTCGCCGTCACCGCCTGATGGTAGGAGGTGTGGATACGGCCGGTACGTGGGTTGATCTGC
>JBOICD010000573.1:0-2257 GCA_050739855.1 Pseudomonas sp. | reverse complement strand
GAAGACTATCGCTTTCTCGAGTTCGGCGAGGCGATTGAGCAGAGCTGCGTGTTTACTGCCGATCCGAGCTGGCTGGAGTATGACTATACCCGCGCCATGCTGGTTGCGGCACTGTGCCACGCCGAACCCGAGAGTGCCTTGTTCCTCGGTCTGGGAGCAGGAACCCTGACCCAGGCCTGCCTGAAGTTCCTGCCGCTGGAAGATGTCGAAGCCATCGAGTTGCGCCCGGATGTGCCGCGTCTGGCCATCGAATACCTGGGGCTGGATGACGACCCGCGTCTGTATATCCGCATCGGCGATGCGATGGAGTTGCTCGACACTGCCGAGCCCGCCGACCTGATCTTCGTCGACCTGTACACCGATCACGGTCCGGGTGTCGCCCACCTGGCCTGGCGTTTTCTCGAAGACTGCCAGAAACGCCTGAACCCCGGTGGCTGGCTGGTGATCAACCAGTGGGCCGGTGATGACGGCAAGCCGTTGGGCGCGGCCTTGTTGCGCGGTCTCTATCATCGCCACTACTGGGAGCTGCCGGTCAAGGAGGGCAATGTGATCATCATGGTGCCGGCCGACCTTGACCAGGAACTGGACATGCAAGGGCTCAATGCCCGGGCAGAGGCGCTGGCGCCGCGTCTGGGTTACTCTTTGCAGCCGTTGATCGGAGCCATTCGCCCGGCCACCTGAGCCGCGCGCCAGAGCGGGCGCAAGAAAAACGATTCAGCCGCCTGCAACTTGCCTGTACCAGACCCGTCGTCACGTGGCCTGGCGCAGGCGTGTTGGAATAAAAAAATCTCCCGTGATTTGCGAAATCAGGTATAGTACGCGCCGGTCTTTTACCGGACCTCGTTTAGGTAGTGCAATTCCCCGAAGCCAGCTTCGGCTGCGCGTCCGCCCCGCGGACTCTCCTTGACGTTCCTTTTTTTCTTCAATCGTTTTCGCAAATCCCCGCCGACAAAGCTGCCAGGGTGACCTTCGGGTCTTACAAGGCATGCGCAGCTTTGGAGCATGGGTCTTTGCGGATGCACTTAGAGGCAGACCCATGACCCAGGAAACCGGCGGCTTCGCCGCTCTCGATCTTCATCCAAGTATTGTTGCCGCCGTTGTGGCTACTGGCTACGAAGAGCCATCGGCCATTCAGCAGCAATCGATCCCGATTATTCTTGCCGGTCATGACATGATCGGTCAGGCGCAGACAGGCACCGGTAAAACCGCCGCCTTTGCTCTGCCAATCCTGCACCGTATCGACCCGAGCAAGCGCGAGCCGCAAGCCCTGATCCTGGCGCCAACCCGTGAGTTGGCGCTGCAAGTAGCCACCGCTTTTGAAACCTACGCCAAGCAAATGCCGGGCGTGACCGTGGTGGCCGTATATGGTGGTGCCCCAATGGGCCCACAGTTGAAAGCAATCCGCAATGGCGCGCAAATCGTCGTTGCTACCCCTGGCCGTCTGTGCGACCACCTGCGTCGCGACGAGAAGGTGCTGGCTACCGTCAACCACCTGGTGCTCGACGAAGCCGACGAAATGCTCAAGCTGGGCTTCATGGACGACCTCGAAGTGATCTTCAAGGCCATGCCGGAAAGCCGTCAGACCGTGCTGTTCTCCGCGACCCTGCCGGCCTCGATCCGTGCCATCGCTGAGCGTCACCTGCGTGATCCGAAGCACGTCAAGATCCAGACCAAGACCCAGACCGTGACGGCTATCGAGCAGGCTCACCTGATGGTCCACGCCGACCAGAAGGTTTCCGCTGTCCTGCGTCTGCTGGAAGTGGAAGAGTTCGACGCGCTGATCGCCTTCGTGCGTACCAAGCAAGCTACCCTGGACCTGGCCAGCGCCCTGGAAGCCAAAGGCTACAAGGCCGCTGCGCTGAACGGTGACATTGCCCAGAACCAGCGTGAGCGCGTCATCGACTCGCTCAAGGATGGCCGTCTGGACATCGTCGTCGCCACCGACGTCGCTGCCCGTGGTCTGGACGTACCGCGCATCACTCACGTGTTCAACGTTGACATGCCGTACGACCCTGAGTCTTACGTTCACCGTATCGGCCGTACCGGTCGTGCCGGTCGCGAAGGTCGCGCGCTGCTGCTGGTTACCCCGCGTGAGCGTCGCATGCTGCAGGTGATCGAGCGGGTTACCGGGCAGAAGGTTGCCGAAGTTCGTCTGCCAAACGCCCAGGCCGTTCTCGATGCGCGCATCAAGAAGCTGACCAACAGCCTGGCGCCGCTGGTTGCTGATGCCGAGTCGACCCACGGCGATCTGCTTGAT
>JBOICD010000572.1:0-2262 GCA_050739855.1 Pseudomonas sp. | reverse complement strand
CTCCCACCCTGTGAGAGCGGGCTTGCCCCGCGATTGAAACTCAGTATTCGCTCAGCGAGAACTTAGTCAGGCAGAAGGTTGGAACACCCAGCGCCTGCAGTTTCTGCGAGCCACCCAGTTCCGGCAGGTCAATAATCGCTGCGGCCTCGAACACTTGCGCACCCATGCGGCGCACCAGGTTGGTCGCTGCCACGAAGGTCCCGCCTGTGGCGATCAGGTCATCGAAAATCAGCACCGAATCGCCTTCGCACAGGCTGTCGGCGTGCACTTCGAGGAACGCTTCACCGTATTCGGTCTGGTAGCCTTCGGCGAGCACGTCAGCCGGCAGCTTGCCCTGCTTGCGGAACAGGATCAGTGGCTTGTTCAGTTGGTGGGCGATGATCGAGCCGATCAGGAAGCCGCGGGCGTCCATGGCACCAATATGGCTGAACTCGGCCTCGACATAGCGCTCGATGAAGGCGTCAGCCACATGGCGCAAGCCCCGGGGCGACTGGAACAGTGGCGTGATATCGCGAAAGATCACCCCGGCTTTCGGGAAGTCCGGGACGGGGCGAATCAGGGCTTTGAGGTCGAAGGTATCGCTGTGCATGGGGCGGGTATCCTGAAAAACGAATGCCCGCCAGTATACCTGTATCCTGCGGGGTCAGCTCTCTACCGCACCACCCGCCAGGGCACACAGCTGGATCGGGTCGAGGATGTGGATTTCCTTGCCTTCGGCGGCGATCAGGCCGCTTTGCTGGAAGCGGGTGAAAACCCGTGAAACAGTTTCCACGGCCAGGCCCAGGTAGTTGCCGATTTCGTTGCGCGACATGCTCAGGCGGAACTGATTGGCCGAATAGCCCCGGGCCCGGAAGCGCGCCGAGAGGTTGACCAGGAAGGTGGCGATGCGCTCATCGGCGGTTTTCTTCGACAACAGCAGCATCATCTGCTGGTCATCGCGAATCTCGCGGCTCATCACCCGCATCAGCTGGCGACGCAGCTGAGGCAGCTGAACCGAAAGTTCATCGAGGCGTTCGAAGGGGATTTCACAGACCGACGTGGTTTCCTGGGCCTGGGCTGAAACCGGGTAGGCTTCGGTGTCCATGCCGGACAGGCCGACCAGTTCGCTGGGCAGGTGAAAGCCGGTGATCTGTTCTTCACCGCCGTCGCTCAGGCTGAAGGTTTTCAGGGCGCCGGAGCGCACTGCGTAGACCGAAGCGAAGTTGTCACCCTGGCGGAACAGAAATTCGCCTTTCTTCAGCGGTCGCCCGCGTTTGACGATTTCATCCAGTGCATCCATGTCTTCCATGTTCAACGACAATGGCAGGCACAGAGGCGCCAGGCTGCAATCCTTGCAGTGGGCCTGGTTATGGGGGCGCAGTTTGACTGGCTCGGACATTTCTTCATTCCTTGGGGGAAAGCACACATAAGCCGTAAGGGTAACTCAGGGCATGGGGTTTCGGCCAGCCCGCACCCGGATAGGGTGGGCTGGATGAGGTGCGGCGTATCGTCCGACCTCCGATAAACATAGTGTGCTTTACAAGTATGACTGTAAACAGCGTCCGTGCTCAGTGGCTCAGATGACCCGGGAGAAGCGTTGCTGGCTGTGCAGGCCGAGGTAGGCGTCGAACACCATGCACACCGAACGCACCAGCAGGCGACCGGCGGGCAATACCTGGATGCCCTGGGTGCTGAGGTTGATCAGGCCGTCGTTGTGCATGGCTTGCAGGGCTGGCCACTGGTCCTTGAAGTAGCCGCGAAAATCGATGGTGAAGGCTTGTTCGATGGCCTCGAAATCCAGTTCGAAGTGGCAGATCAACTGCTGGATCACCGCGCGGCGCAGGCGGTCGTCGGCGTTGCAGAGCAGGCCGCGGCTGGTGGCCAGCTGGGCGCTGGACAGGGTGTCCTGATAGGTGTTCAGGTCGCTGGTGTTCTGACAGTACAGGTCACCGATCTGGCTGATGGCCGAGACGCCGAGGCCAATCAGGTCGCAGTGGCCGTGGGTGGTGTAGCCCTGGAAGTTGCGCTGCAGGGTCGATTCTTCCTGGGCGATGGCCAGCTCGTCGTCGGGCAGGGCGAAATGGTCCATGCCAATGTAGCGGTAGCCGGCGGCGGTCAATTGCTCAATGGTTCTGTGCAGCATCTCCAGCTTGGCCGCAGGTGCCGGCAGATCGTCGCTGTCGATGCGCCGCTGGGGCATGAAGCGTTCTGGCAAGTGGGCATAGTTGAACACCGACAGGCGGTCCGGTTGCAGCTTGATGACTTCGTCCACGGTGCGGGCAA
>JBOICD010000571.1:0-2262 GCA_050739855.1 Pseudomonas sp. | reverse complement strand
GTGAAAACCTGTGGGAGCGGGCTTGCCCCGCGATGCTTTTGCGGCTTAACGCTGGTGAACGCAACGCCCGGCGGCGAAGGTCTGCTTGACGGTACGGTCGTCGCCCAGGGTCATCAGCACGAACAGGGTCTCGTCGATGCTGTTCGACTGCTGGATGCGGTAATCCATCAACGGCGTGGCCTTGTAGTCGAGCACCACGAAGTCGGCATCGTTGCCAGGCTTGAGGCTGCCGATGCGGTCATCCAGGCTCAGCGCCTGAGCGCCGCCGAGGGTGGCCAGGTACAGTGACTTGAATGGGCTCAGGCGTGCGCCTTGCAGTTGCATGACCTTGTAGGCTTCATTGAGGGTGCTGAGCAGCGAGAAGCTGGTCCCGGCACCGACGTCAGTACCCAGGCCCACCTTGACCTTGAACTTCTCCGCCTGCGGCAGGTTGAACAGGCCGCTGCCGAGGAACAGGTTGGAGGTCGGGCAGAAGGCCACGGCCGAACCGGTTTCAGCCAGGCGCTGGCACTCTTCGTCGCACAGGTGCACGCCGTGGGCGAACACCGAGCGCTCGCCGAGCAGCTTGAAGTGGTCGTAGACGTCCAGATAGCCCTTGCGCTCAGGGAACAGTTCCTTGACCCAGTCGATCTCCTTGAGGTTCTCGCTCAGGTGGGTGTGCATGTACAGGTCAGGGAATTCGCTCAGCAGTTGCCCGGCCAGGGTCAGTTGCTCCGGGGTGCTGGTCGGGGCGAAGCGTGGGGTCACGGCGTAGTGCAGGCGGGCCTTGCCGTGCCAGCGCTCGATCAGCGCCTTGCTTTCGGTGTAGCCGGATTCAGCGGTGTCGGTCAGGTAGTCCGGAGCGTTGCGGTCCATCATCACCTTGCCGGCAATCATCCGCAGGTCCAGGCGCTCGGCCTCTTCAAAGAAGGCATTGACCGACTCGGGGTGTACGCTGCCAAACACCAGCGCCGTGGTGGTGCCGTTGCGCAGTAGCTCTTCGACGAAGATCTTCGCTACTTTGTCGGCGTGCTCCTTGTTGGCAAACTGCTTCTCGCAAGGGAAGGTGTAGGTGTTGAGCCAGTCCAGCAGTTGCTCGCCGTAGGAACCGATCATGCCGGTCTGCGGGAAGTGAATATGGGTGTCGATAAAGCCCGGGGTGATCAGGGCGTCCTGGTAATGCTGTACCTCGATGTCCGAGGGCAGGGTCGGCAGCAGTTCACTGGCGTGTCCCAGGGCGCTGATCTTGCCGTTGTCGATCAGCAGCAGGCCGTCTTCGAAATACTGGTAGGAAGCTTCGATCCCCACCTCGGCAGGGTCGGCGATGCTGTGCAGGATGGCGGCACGGTAGGCTTTGCGGGTTGCGCTCATAGGGCTCTCGTCATATGGCTTGGCTGCGCCGCGAGGGCGGCAGCAATTGGGCAATGGGGCCGGCATTGGTAGCACTGTCGTGCTGGCCGAAGCTGGCGTTGTAGGTGGCAATGATTTCGGCGGCGATGGACACGGCGATCTCGATCGGCAGCTTGCCCTTGACCTCGGCCAGGCCCATGGGGCAACGCATGCGTTGCAGACGCTCCTCGGTGTAGCCGCGTTCACGCAGACGGTGTTCGAACTTGACCCGTTTGGTCTTCGAACCGATCAGGCCGAACCAGGTGAAGTCATTGCGTTTGAGGATTGCAGCGGTCAGTTCCAGGTCCAGCTGATGGTTGTGGGTCATGACGATGCAATAGCTGCCAGCGGGCAGGTCGTCGACTTCATCGACCGGCTCTTCGCTGACGATCTTGCTGACGCCAGCCGGAATCTGCTCGGGAAACTCCTGCTCGCGCGAATCGATCCAGCGCACCCGGCAGGGCAGCGCGGCGAGCAAGGGTACCAGAGCGCGGCCGACATGGCCTGCACCGAACACAGCGATTTGCGCCTGCACCTGGCCCATGGGCTCGAACAGCAGCACGGTAGCACCGCCGCAGCACTGGCCAAGGCTGGCGCCGAGGCTGAAGCGCTCCAGATGCGGTGATTCGCGACGCTCGGCGAGCATCTCGCGGGCGATTTTCATCGCCTTGTATTCAAGGTGGCCGCCGCCAATGGTGTCGAACAGCTGTTCGGCGCTGACCACCATCTTCGAGCCGGCATTGCGTGGCGTCGAGCCGCGTTCTTCGATGATGGTTACCAGTACGCAGGCTTCACCGCGGGCTTGCAGGTCGGCGAGGGCGTTGATCCAGGTGTGCATGTTCACTTGCCTCTTTAATCGCGGGGCAAGCCCGCTCCCACAGGTGGGAGCGGGCT
>JBOICD010000570.1:0-2277 GCA_050739855.1 Pseudomonas sp. | reverse complement strand
CGATTGCAGTGTGTCAGTCAAATCGCATCGCGGGGCAAGCCCGCTCCCACCCTCAGGCTGCGCCACAATGCTCCCACCATCAGCACACTGACCCCGGCCCAGACCAGCGCCTGCTGGTTGCTCAAGCCCTCGCGGAACAGCTGCGGCGCAATGCCGGCGCCGACAATAAAGGCCAGCAGGCCGATCTCGGCCCGCGGCCCGCGTATCGGACGCAGCAGGTAGACCACCGCAGGCAGCACCAGTGCGGCGCTCGGGAAGCTGCGATAACGCGGATCGAACACCAGCGCCAGCATGCTCACCGCTGCGGCAAAACCCGCCGCCAGCAACCACCACCCCGCCCGCGCCTCAAGCCAGGCAAAGACCCGCTCCCGCCAGCCATCTCGTTGCGCCAACGCCAGGGCCGCATGGGCAAGAACGATCAGGTTCAATCCACCCAGCAGCACCGCCCAGACCCACTCGCCGGCAAAGCGGCTGTTGATCCGCACCAGCTCGCCCCATAAGCCCAGGCTCGCGGCACCCAGGGCAGCCAGCAGCGGCAACAGCAGGGCCGCGCGGGTGCCACGTACACGCCCGGCAAGCACCAGGGTGGCGACAAACAGCAGACCACAGGCAATCAACCATTGCGGCCAGAACACCAGGTTGCTGACTGGCCCTTCAAGAATGCCCTTGTCCTCGCGGTCGGCGTCGTACAAGCCCCAGTAACCGCCGACCGCGCCTTCGCTGGCGCGCTTCCACGGCTGGTCGAACGCTTCGATCAGGTTGTAGTGCCAGCCGTGTTGTTCGGCCATGGCGACAAAGCCGCGAATGAAGCGTGCTTCATTGACCCGGCTGGGCAGGGCGGTTTCGCGCTGACGGCCTTCGCTGGGCCAGCCGGTTTCACCGATGACGATATCCTTGGGCGCAAAGCGGTTGCCGAACACCTGACGGATCTCGCCGACATGCACCAGGGCGTCGTCGATACTCTTGGGATCATCTTCCCAGTAAGGCAGCAGGTGAATGGTCAGGAAATCCACGGTCGGGGCGATTTCCGGGTGCTGCAACCAGAACTCCCAGACATCGGCGTAGGTCACCGGCACGCTGACCTGGCTTTTCACCTGTTTGATCAACGCCGCCAGTTGCGGGCCGCTGACCTCTTTGCGCAGCAGGGTTTCGTTGCCGACGATTACCGCCTTGACCACGTCAGGGTTGGCATTGGCCGAGGCGATCAGGGCCTTGACCTCTTTTTGCGTATCCACCGGGTTGGCGTTGATCCAGGCGCCGAGCATGACTTTCAAACCATGCTTGCGCGCAAGCTCCGGGATCATCTCAAGCCCGGTCATCGAATAGGTACGGATGCACTCGAAGCGCTGGGCCAGCAGGGCCAGGTCGGCGTCCATTCGCGCCGGGCGCAGCTGGAACGGCTGGTCGAACGGCGACTGGTCCTTGTCGAACGGCGTGTAGGAAGCGCACTGCAATTTGTGCGAGGCACTGGCCGCGTCCGGCAGCACCACCGGCTTGCCCAGCCCGTACCAGAGCCCTCCCAGCGCAAACAGGCCGAGCAGGCAGGCGAACAGATAGGGCAGCAGCGGAAAGCGGGCAGTCGGGGACATGGATCGGACCGTCAGGGAGCAAAGCCGCCAATAGTACCTGCAAATGGCACGGGCTAAAGCCTTGGCAGGCAAAGTTACCCGGGTTGGATGTTGCTTCATGTAACGGCACAGCTGGCTGGCGATGTGATGTCGCTTGTCGATGCCTGGAGGTCGTTGCCAGAGCAGGTCAGCGGGCATCAGCGGTTGATGATGCAGGTTCCGTGACGTGACGAGGGGAAGCTTTGATGAAAATGCGACGACTCCTGGGGGTGGGCACTGCCCTGGTAATGGCCATCGGCGCTGCGCAGGCGATGGCCAAGGAAGTAAGCATCGGCTACGTCGATGGTTGGTCCGACAGTGTGGCGACCACCAACGTGGCGGCCGAAGTGATCAGGCAGAAGCTCGGCTACGACGTCAAACTGCAGGCCGTGGCCACCGGGATCATGTGGCAGGGGGTGGCGACCGGCAAGCTCGACGCGATGATGTCGGCCTGGTTGCCGGTAACCCATGGCGATTACTGGAACAAGAACAAAGATAACGTCGTCGATTACGGCCCTAACTTCAAGGATGCCAAGATCGGCCTGATCGTCCCCGACTACGTCAAGGCCAACTCCCTGGCCGACCTCAAGAGCGACGACAGCTTCAAGCACAAGATTGTCGGCATCGACGCCGGCTCTGGGGTCATGCTCAAGACCGATCAGGCCATCAA
>JBOICD010000569.1:0-2283 GCA_050739855.1 Pseudomonas sp. | reverse complement strand
GCTCGGGGCTATCCGCCGCACCCCAGATCCCTGCATCGATCTTACCCGCCAACTCCGGATAATCCTTGGCGTTGAACTCCGGCGTGCCCACAGCCTTCTGCGCGAAGTAGTCGCGGGTCAGCTTGACCACCACGCCGGACAGCAAGCAGATCGCGATCAGGTTGATGGTGGCCATCAGGCCCATTGCCGCATCGGCTGCATCGAACACCGTGGCAACGCTTTCATAGGCGCCCCAGACCACCATCAACAACGCCGCTGTACGCAGCACGGTCAGGCCCAGACGGGTGTTCAGCTTCAGGTACACCATGGCGTTCTCGGCATAGGTGTAGTTGCCGATGATTGAGGTGAAGGCAAAGAAGAAGATCGCAATGGCAATAAAGTACTGGCCGGCCCAGCCGATGTGCTCGTTCATCGCCGCCTGGGTCAGCGGTGTACCGGTCATGTCAGGGCCAGGCACCACACCAGACAGCAGGATCATGATGGCGGTGGCGGTACAGATCAGCAACGTATCGATGAACACGCCCAGGGCCTGCACAAAGCCTTGCGAGGAGGGATGATGCGGATTGGGTGTCGCCACCGCGGCAATGTTCGGCGCCGAACCCATACCCGCTTCGTTGGAGAACAGGCCGCGCTTGACGCCATTGAGCAAGGCCCCGGCCACACCGCCGACCGCCGACTCGATGCCGAAGGCACTCTTGACGATCAGCATCAGCACGCCCGGTACTTCATCCAGATTGGTCACGATCACATAGACCGCCACCAGCAGGTAAGCACCGGCCATGAACGGCACGATCCATTCGGCAATGCGCGCGATTTTCTTGATGCCACCGAAAATCACCAACCCGGCCAGCACAGCCACCACCACACCCGTGGTCAGCTTGGGTACACCGAAGGCGCCCAGTGTTGCATCGGCAATGGAGTTGGCCTGCACCGCGCCGAACACCAGGCCGAAAGCGATAATCAGGCAGACCGAAAAAATGGCTGCCGCCCAAGGCGCATTCAAACCCTTGGCGATATAGAACGCTGGACCACCGCGATACTCACCGTTGCTGTTACGGACTTTGTACAGCTGCGCCAGGGTGCTTTCCGCGTAGGCAGTCGCCATGCCCAGCGAGGCCACCACCCACATCCAGAACACCGCACCCGGACCGCCGAGTGTAATGGCCACCGCCACGCCGGCAAGGTTACCGGTACCAACCCGCGAGGCCAGGCTGGTGCACAACGCCTGAAACGGCGTGATGCCACCTGGATCGTTCGCCGGTGTGCGCAGCACCGAGCGGAAGAACTCGGGCAAATGGCGAAACTGGATAAAGCCCAAGCGGACAGTGAAGTAGATACCTGCAGCCAGCAGGCCATAGATCAGGACATACCCCCAGAAAAAGGTATTCAGTGCGTTGATCACGGCTGTCATTGTCTGTTCCCAAATAAAGCGCAGGGCCGGTAAAGCGCCCTGCTCAGTCTGTAAAGCAACCGGCGCCAGAGGACGACCCGTGCCTTTTCAATATGAATGGCCTGGAACAATGGGAAATGCCCACTGCTTCAGTAATCACTTCGGCACCACCGCCTGGGTGATGAATGATGTCGAGCGCGAGGGCTCGGTTTGACCAGCATGCAGGAGCAAATGCGCTGATCTGATGTTGAAGTCGGGCATATTAACAGATCTCATTGCTACCTTCCCTAAGCGGCAAGAATGGCAGCACTGCATTCTGCGGACACAATCCAGATCAATCGAGGGATGAAAACCCACTTCTCACTCGGTTACTGGCCGTTCATGAGTGGGAAAACGACACCGGGTATATAGGGCAAAGTCCACGGTCTGCGGCTCTTCGTTATCCAGGTTCTGCACGTAGTAACGACGCGCCTGCAAATCGTGGAACACGTCCAGCGAACTCCAGGTGGTAGGCAGGTCGTAGAAGTTCTTCAGGTAGCCCATCGACACCCGCCACAACTGCCCTCGCCCGTCAGAGCGATGCCACTAAGCAGCAACAGGAGAAGTTTCAGCTTCATTGTTTTTAGTTCTTATTGGATGTGCTTGAGGGCTGAGCCTAACAACCGACCCCGCCCCTGACACTGTCCGATGTCGCCAAAAAAGTTCTCCAATAGCGCCACGAACTCTCAGTGGGAGCGGGAAGGGTCTGCTAGGCCGGATAGCCAGTGATCTGCCGAATACTCTGGTACAGCGGTTTGAGCTGGCGGTACATGCGCAGATAGACCTCCTTGTACAACCGCTCATAGACCTGCTGCGCCTCCGGCTGCGGCATGAACACCGCACCCACCCGGGTC
>JBOICD010000568.1:0-2288 GCA_050739855.1 Pseudomonas sp. | reverse complement strand
TTCGACCATTTCGATCGGGTCTTCGACGGTACACAGGTTGACCTGAGGTGTGGCCAGGTACTTGAGGGTGGCATACAGGGTGCTGGTCTTGCCGGACCCGGTCGGACCTGTGACCAGGATCAGGCCATGGCGTTGCCCGATCAGCGCTTGCCAGCGCAGCAGGTCGTCACCCTCCAGCCCTAACTGGCGCAAGTCCTGCTGCAGCAGGGCGGGGTCGAAGATGCGCAACACCAGCTTTTCACCGAAGGTGGTGGGCAGCGTCGACAGGCGCAGCTCGACTTCGTTGCCAGCCGCCAGGCGGGTCTTGATCCGGCCATCCTGGGGGCGGCGCTTTTCAGCGACGTTCATGCGCCCGAGGGTTTTCAGGCGGCTGATGATCGCCAGGGTGACCTCGGCGGGGAACTGATAGACCGGGTGCAGCAAGCCGTCGATGCGAAAGCGCAAATGGCCCTGGTCGCGTCGGGGTTCCAGATGGATGTCGCTGGCGCGTTGATCGAAAGCGTACTGCAGCAGCCAGTCGACGATGGTGACGATATGGGCATCATCACCTTCACGCTGCTGGCCGTTTGTGCCCAGCTCGAGTAATTGTTCAAGATTGGCCGATGAAGGCGCGGGGACTGGCTGGCGGCTGGCGCCGTTGACCGAACGGGCGAGGTGGAAGAACGCCTGGCTGAACTGGCGAATCTGCACGGGGCTGGCCAGCACGCGTTTGATCGGGCGTCGCAGCACCTGGGCCAGATCGGCTTCCCAGGACCTGACATAGGGCTCGGCGCTGGCCACGGTGACGCCTTGGTTATCCGCAGCAATTGCCAGAATGCCGTGACGCCGGGCAAAGGCCGCGGACATCAGGCCAGTGGTTGCGTTGAGGTCGAGCTGCAGCGGGTCGATGTACAGATAGGGCAGCCCGGACTGCTTGGCCAGCCACTGGCACAGGGTTTCCAGGTCCAGGCGCTGTCCGGGTTGGCGTGGGTCAGGCAGGGCCTGGCGGGCGATGTGTTCAAGAGGGTGGACGTCGGTAGCCAGGTGCTGCGTTCGCAGTACCTGAGCGGCGTCCGGGTCGATGAGTCGAGCGTCGAGCAGGTCGGTCAGGAGGCCGTCCAGGCTCAGCCTGCGATCCTCGTCGCTGACAGTCATGTGGCGTCCTTGCCTTGCTGCCT
Source organism: Pseudomonas sp. (assembly GCA_050739855.1). GTDB lineage: Bacteria > Pseudomonadota > Gammaproteobacteria > Pseudomonadales > Pseudomonadaceae > Aquipseudomonas. The sequence goes on along the minus strand of JBOICD010000568.1, from coordinate 1,131 downwards.
GAAGGGGTGGCAATCACAAGCGTAGTTGACTCTGGGCAATAGCAAGGACGATCTGCGTTACCAGGCATTTCCATACTCAGCCCGGACGCTGGGCAGGCCGCAGGCGAACGTCGTCGACACAGATCAGGTTGCGCATTTTTTGTGCAATGAGTTCGGCCCGGTGCCAGCTCAAACCGGCAATCTCGATCTCGATTTCGAGGTGATCGTCCTGTTGCTTCATCAGCACTTTATGCGGCGTGAGGAACTGCAGGGCGAACAGATTCAAAACACGACACAGGCTGTCGGGCTCAGCTTCGACCTGCAGGTGGTAGTGCACGCAGCTGTGTACGTTGCCGACGGCCCAGACGTCGTCACGCAGTGGGGTCAGCGGGCTGTCGAAGCGTTCAAGTGCGCTCATGGGATTCTCCGGTTCAATGCGAGAAATTTTCACATGCGCAAGCCGGTATTTTTTCTCTATGATCGGTGAATATGGCGAATTTAAGACTTGTTCAATTCGCACAGATGCACAATTGGAGAGAAATTATGCAAAGCGAGTTGGACGCCTACGATCGCCGTATTCTGGCCTTGCTACAGGAGGACGCTTCGCTGTCCAGCGCGCAGATTGCCGAGCGCGTCGGTCTTTCCCAGTCACCCTGCTGGCGACGGATTCAGCGCTTGAAAGAGGAGGGGGTGATTCGCGGCCAGGTGACCTTGCTCGACCGCAAGAAGATCGGCCTCAACACGCAGATTTTCGCCGAGGTCAAACTCAACGCCCACGGACGCTCCAACTTCACCGAGTTCACCGAGGCGATTCGCGGTTTCCCGGAAGTGCTGGAATGTTATGTGCTGATGGGCGCAGTGGATTTTCTGCTGCGCATTGTCACCCCGGACATCGAAGCCTACGAACGGTTTTTCTTCGAGAAGCTGTCGATGGTGCCGGGGATCCAGGAGGTCAACTCGATCGTGGCCTTGTCCGAAATCAAGTCCACGACCAGTCTACCGGTGCTGCGCTAAGGCTTACTTGCGCAGCAGGTGCTTCCAGCCGCGGCTCTGGAACACGGCCATGGCCTGGTCGGCACGGGCTTCCAGAACCTCGGTACGAACTTCGGCTTCCACTTCGTCGCTGATCGACTGGTTGGCCAGCTCGTGCAG
>JBOICD010000567.1:0-2292 GCA_050739855.1 Pseudomonas sp. | reverse complement strand
TAACAAACTAGCCGTACAAGCCACTAGCGTGTCAGCGAATAAATACCTGGGTGGTGGTAATGGCCATGTCTCCGCCTGGCAACTTGATGTTGCCAATCTTCTTCATCGAGTCCGGGTCGAACACCGCGATGTCATTGTAGGTACCGGCCAGGTACAGCTTGCTGCCCTCGGCATTGAAGGCCACGCAGTAATAGCTGTGGTCCAGTTCGGCCACCTGCAACAGCTTCTGCTCACGGATATCGTATTTGGCCAGGCGATTGAGCACGCCGAACATCAGGTTAGGGTCCTTGGGCGAACGCAGGCCGGTGAAGTACAACTCGGTCAGCGGGGCGAAGTCTGCCTGTTCGATTTTGCTGGTCTTCAGGTTGATGTTGAAGTAGCCGTATTTGTACTCGGCGGTGGCCAGGTCCTGTTTTTCATCCTGAAACTTGGCCGTGGTGTAGAGAATGCTGAAGTCGCGGTTCTTGGTCTGGTGCGGCCAGAAGTACAGCACGTCAGGCGCACTGTAGTTCGGCCGCTTCCAGTTGCGCACTGGCAACGCCACGGCGTATTTGCCGGTTCTCACATCGAACTTGTAAATGTCCGCTCCGGCGACGAATAGCGTGCCGTCATCGGCCATCTGCATCAGGTAGGTCTGCCGCGGCGCCGGGTAGCTACGCAGCGGCTTGGCATCCAGACCGGCAGCGGTGGAATACACCTGCAAACGCGGCGAGCCGACGACGAAATGATCCAGGCCCTTCTGGGTCGGGTTCACCACGCTGTACAGCTCGTTGCCATCCGTACTGATGGCCATCGAGAACATCGCCCGAGCGCTTTCATCGCCACGCTGCGCCAGCTTGGCGTGGAATACCACCTTGCAGCTATCCAGCTCGACACCATAGATGTCCGCGTAATGATTGTTCAGCACATAGGCGCGGCTCTTGTCCGGGCTGATTTGCAACATCCCCGGGCCGAAGCTATCGGGCATGGTGCAGGTCTTGAACAGCGTATCGGTGCTGGTGTCGATGATGTGCAGGTTGTTCGGGTAGTTGGTGACTGCCATGTACTCGTGGTCTTTGTGCAATACCTTGTCGCTGGCTGCCACGGCTGCCATTGAGCAGGCACTTGCGAGCACGGCCAGCAGCGCAACGGAACGCTTGAATGACATGCTGAATTCCTCTTCTTGTTGTTGGCCGACTACTTGTCTTTCGGGAATACGGTGTCGAGGTTACGCCAGCTCTCGTTGGAGCTGAGCGCATCCTTGTTCCAGTCCGGGTAGGTGCTCATCATGTCCGGCACCTGGGCTGGCCACCAGCAAGGGTCGGAGCAGCCATACAAGTCGGCCTCCATCGGTTGACAGAGCGAGGTGACGCCACCGAAGGCGTCGATTTCCCAACCCGGATCGGTGGTCGAGGTACAGCCGACCACGGTGCTCATCGCCAGCACCTCCTCGATACGATCTTCCTGGGCGGCCTGTTCCAATTTTTGTGCTTTGTTATTGATCGGCTTCAGGTGCTTCATCTCATTTCGCCTTCCGCGGAGTGATATAGCTGCTGATGAAGGCCGGGTTGCCGGCCATGATGCGGCTGTAGACTTCGATGCCGAAGTCCACCCAGTCGCGCATCAGATCGCAGTAGTGATAGGTCGGGTGTGTCGGGTCGCCGTAGCGCGCGTAACTCTCGTGGTAGCAGCCGCCGGAACACAGATTGCGGATGCGGCAGCTTTCGCAACCTGTGTCGGTACGGTCGAGACGCTTGGAGAGGAAGTCGCCCAGCTCCACCTGTTTCACCCCCTCATGGACGTTGCCGAAGGTCGGCAGATCCGAGCCGGTAAAACGGTGGCAGAGGTTCAGTTCACCCTTGTGGTCGACCGCCAGCATCTTCAGCCCGGCACCGCACGGCAGGGCCTTCTTGTGGCCTTCGTGGATGTCGGTGATCAGCTGGTGCAGATTGGAGAAACCGATATTGCGGTGCTCCAGCGCGGCTTCCAGGTAACGCCGGCCGAGCGCCTTCATATTGGCGAAGACCTCGACCAGTTCTGCGGACGTGAGGTTGAAGTCGCTCAGGTCGCCCGAGGTCACCGGGGCAAAGCCGACTTCGGCGAACCCCAACTCGTTGAACAGGTGATCCCAGATGTGCTCGACGTCGGTGATGCCGCGCGTCAGGGTCACCCGCGCGCCCACCGGGCGGCTGTTGTAGCGTGCCAGGAGCATCTCGGCTTTTTTCCTGACCACGTCGTAGGTGCCCTGCCCGCCCACCGTGATGCGGTTGCGGTCATGCACGGTCTTAGGCCCGTCGATGCTGATGGACAGGC
>JBOICD010000566.1:0-2299 GCA_050739855.1 Pseudomonas sp. | reverse complement strand
TGCCGATGGAATGCGCGTTGTCAGCAAAGATACGGCTCATGACGGGGGTCCTTTTAGCACCGGAGCAGAAAACTTCAAGGGTAAGCCTGCCTCCAGGGTGAGTCCACCCCTGATACGTCCGGCAATCCCCTCGCCCTGACCAGGTCACCAAGTGACGCTCCATTCAGAGACTGAATAGAGCGTCTGCGTTCCCAGTCGACCAGAGCCCGCGTTATAGTCGTGCACGACAATTTTTCTGCCAGGGCCATGTACCCCGGCACTACGTTAGAGGATCGGTTCATGAAGTTCGAAGGCACCAGCAGCTACGTCGCCACAAACGACCTGAAACTGGCAGTCAACGCGGCGATCACCCTGGAACGGCCACTGCTGGTCAAGGGCGAACCCGGCACCGGCAAGACCATGCTCGCCGAACAGTTGGCCGAATCCTTTGGCGCCAAGCTGATCACCTGGCACATCAAGTCGACCACCAAGGCTCATCAGGGCCTCTACGAGTACGATGCGGTCAGCCGCCTGCGTGACTCGCAGCTGGGTGTGGACAAGGTCCACGACGTGCGCAACTACCTGAAAAAGGGCAAGCTCTGGGAGGCGTTCGAATCCGAGGAGCGGGTGATTCTGCTGATCGACGAAATCGACAAGGCCGACATCGAGTTCCCCAACGACCTGTTGCAGGAACTGGACAGGATGGAGTTCTACGTTTACGAGACCGACGAGACGATCAAGGCCAAGCAGCGCCCGATCATCATCATTACCTCGAACAACGAAAAAGAACTGCCGGACGCCTTCCTGCGCCGCTGCTTCTTCCACTACATCGCCTTCCCCGACCGCGACACCCTGCAGCAGATCGTCGACGTGCACTACCCGAACATCAAGAAAGACCTGGTCAGCGAAGCGCTGGACGTGTTCTTCGATGTACGCAAGGTACCGGGCCTGAAGAAAAAGCCGTCGACCTCGGAACTGGTCGACTGGCTCAAGCTGTTGATGGCCGACAACATCGGCGAAGCGGTGCTGCGTGAGCGCGATCCGACCAAGGCCATCCCGCCGTTGGCCGGCGCCCTGGTGAAAAACGAACAGGACGTGCAACTGCTCGAGCGCCTGGCCTTCATGAGCCGTCGCGGTAATCGCTGAGCCTGGGGGCAATTGCCATGCTGCTCAATCTGTTCAATGAAATGCGCGCGGCCAAGGTGCCAGTGTCGGTCCGTGAGCTGCTTGATTTGCTCAATGCCCTCAAGCAGCGCGTGACCTTTGCCGACATGGACGAGTTCTACTTCCTGTCGCGGGCGATCCTGGTCAAGGACGAACGGCATTTCGACAAGTTCGACCGGGCCTTTTCCGCCTACTTCAAGGGCCTGGAAAACCTCGACCGGCACCTGGAAGCGCTGATTCCCGAAGACTGGCTGCGCAAGGAGTTCGAGCGCTCGCTGAGCGACGAGGAGCGCGCGCAGATCCAGTCCCTGGGTGGCCTGGACAAGCTGATCGAAGAATTCAAGAAACGTCTGGAAGAACAGAAGGAACGCCATGCCGGTGGCAACAAGTGGATCGGCACCGGTGGTACCAGCCCGTTCGGTTCGGGGGGCTACAACCCCGAGGGGATTCGCGTCGGCGATGCCGGCAAGCGCCAGGGCAAGGCGGTCAAGGTCTGGGACCAGCGCGAGTACAAGAACCTCGATGACCAGGTCGAGCTGGGCACGCGCAATATCAAGCTGGCCCTGCGCCGCTTGCGCAAGTTCGCGCGCCAGGGCGCGGCCGAAGAGCTGGATATCGACGGCACCATCGACCACACCGCCCGCGATGCCGGCCTGCTCAACATCCAGATGCGCCCGGAACGGCGTAACAGCGTCAAGTTGCTGCTGCTGTTCGACATCGGCGGTTCGATGGACGCTCACGTGAAGATCTGCGAAGAGTTGTTCTCAGCCTGCAAGACCGAGTTCAAGCACCTGGAGTATTACTACTTCCACAACTTCGTCTATGAGTCGGTGTGGAAGAACAATATGCGCCGCACCTCCGAGCGCACCTCGACCATGGACCTGCTGCACAAGTACGGCGCCGACTACAAAGTGGTGTTCGTTGGCGATGCGGCCATGGCGCCCTACGAGATCACCCAGCCGGGCGGTAGCGTCGAGCACTGGAACGAAGAAGCCGGTTATGTGTGGATGCAGCGCTTCATGGAGAAGTACAAGAAGCTTATCTGGATCAACCCTTATCCCAAGGACACCTGGGGGTATACCGCTTCAACCAACATCGTTCGCGAGTTGATCGAAGACCGGATGTATCCGTTGACCTTGCGTGGGTTGGAGGAAGG
>JBOICD010000565.1:0-2302 GCA_050739855.1 Pseudomonas sp. | reverse complement strand
CTTCCAGGTTGATGTCCTTGATCTTGCCAACCAGATCGTCCAGCTTGGCTTTGCCTTCTGGTTTGATCACGGCTTTGTTGAAGTCAAAGAATGCGTCTGCGGCGTAAGTAACTTTGGTAGCGGCAGGAGGAGCAACTGGAGCTGGTGCCGGGGCTGCTGCACGAGGGGCAGGAGCGGGAGCTGCGGCAGGAGCAGGAGCGGCTGGCTTTGCCGGAGCAATCGCGCCATCGCAGCCAGGAGCTGCAGTAGCAGGCGTCCAGTTGGCATCGCGCCAGCACAGTTCATTGGTACCGTTTTTCCAGACCAGTTCACCGTTGCCATTTTTCCAGTTGTCGATAGTTTGTGCACCGGCGGCGGTAACAAGCGCTGCGGAAGCAAACAACATTGCCACTTTGTTGAGTTTCTTCATGGTTCTCCTCTAGAGAAAAGCCGCAGACTTGCTGCGATTAGTGATTTACACGCCGTGAGTGACCATCACTCAAAGCGTTACAACGATTGTGCCACAGCTACTCTAGGCTTCAAGCAAGCTATCGGCTTCATCCGACACGGAGATTAGATTCTTAATCATTTGTTGCTGACTCACCACAGACGGGCCGCTATAAACTCAAGCCTTAAAATCGCAGGTTCCCCTCAAGAATCTTGAAAATTCCCAACCAGGCCTCTCATGACCCAGTTCGCCAAAGAAACCCTGCCCATCAGTCTTGAAGAGGAAATGCGACGAAGCTATCTCGATTACGCGATGAGCGTGATCGTCGGCCGCGCGCTGCCCGATGCGCGGGACGGCCTCAAGCCTGTGCACCGGCGCGTGCTGTTCGCCATGCACGAGTTGAACAACGACTGGAACAGGCCTTACAAGAAATCCGCCCGTATCGTGGGCGATGTGATTGGTAAATACCATCCGCACGGCGACCAGTCGGTCTACGACACCATTGTGCGCATGGCGCAGGATTTTTCCCTTCGCCATCTGCTGGTTGATGGCCAGGGCAACTTCGGTTCGGTCGACGGCGACAACGCGGCGGCCATGCGTTACACCGAAATCCGCCTCTCCAAAATTGCCCACGAACTGCTGGCTGACCTGGATAAGGAAACCGTCGACTTCGGCCCCAACTACGACGGCAGTGAGCAGGAGCCCCTGGTCATGCCAACCCGGCTGCCGAACCTGCTGGTCAATGGCTCCGGCGGCATCGCGGTGGGCATGGCCACCAACATCCCGCCGCACAACCTCAACGAAGTGGTCGACGCGTGCCTGCACATGCTGAAGAATCCGGAAGCCTCCATCGATGAATTGATGGAAATCGTGCCGGCACCCGACTTCCCCACCGGCGGCATTATTTACGGTATCAATGGCGTCAAGGATGGCTACCGCACCGGGCGCGGCAAGGTGGTCATGCGCGCCAAATGCCATTTCGAAGACATCGACAAGGGCCAGCGGCAGTCCATCATCGTGGACGAACTGCCCTACCAGGTCAACAAGAAGACGCTGCAGGAGCGCATGGCCGAACTGGTTCACGAGAAAAAAATCGAAGGCATCAGCCATATCCAGGACGAGAGCGACAAGTCGGGCATGCGACTGGTGATTGAACTCAAGCGCGGCGAAGTGCCTGAAGTGGTGCTGAACAACCTGTACAAACAGACGCAGTTGCAGGACACCTTCGGCATCAACATGGTGGCGCTGGTCAATGGCCAGCCCAAGCTCTGCAACCTGAAAGACCTGATCCAGGTCTTCCTGTCGCATCGCCGCGAAGTGGTGACGCGCCGCACCGTGTTCACCCTGCGCAAGGCGCGCGAACGGGGCCATGTGCTGGAAGGCCTGGCCGTTGCCCTGGCCAATATCGACGACTTCATTGCCATCATCCGCAATGCACCCACGCCGCCGGTGGCCAAGGCCGAACTGATGCTGCGCCCGTGGGACAGCAGCCTGGTGCGCGAAATGCTCACGCGCACCCGCGCCGATGGCGGTGTGGTCAATGCTGACGACTACCGTCCCGATGGGCTGGAGAAGGCCTTTGGCATGGGCAGCGATGGCCTCTACCGCCTGTCCGAGACGCAAGCCCAGGAAATCCTGCAGATGCGCCTGCAACGCCTGACCGGCCTGGAGCAGGACAAGATCGTGGCCGAGTACAAGGAGGTCATGGCCGAGATCGACGACCTGCTTGACATCCTGGCCAAGCCCGAGCGGGTGTCCATCATCATTGGCGAAGAACTGTCGGCGATCAAGCTGGAGTTCGGCCAGACCAAGCTCGGCGCGCGGCGCAGCCAGATCGAGCACAGCTCGTTCGACCTCAGCACCGAGGACCTGATC
>JBOICD010000564.1:0-2308 GCA_050739855.1 Pseudomonas sp. | reverse complement strand
GGCCAACGTCGTGCGTCACGACGATGACGACCCGTACCTGGTGGTAGCGGCCGACAAGGGCACCGCAACCTTCTCCGACATCGCCAACGGCATTGCCATCGATTACGGTTTCTGGCTCGGCGATGCCTTCGCGTCCGGTGGCTCGGCCGGTTACGACCACAAGAAAATGGGTATCACTGCCCGTGGCGCCTGGGTTGGCGTGCAGCGTCACTTCCGTGAGCGCGGCATCAACGTCCAGGAAGACCCGATCACCGTGGTCGGTGTCGGTGACATGGCCGGTGACGTGTTCGGCAACGGCTTGCTGATGTCCGAGAAGCTGCAGTTGGTGGCTGCGTTCAACCACCTGCACATCTTCATCGATCCGAACCCGGAGCCTGCCAGCAGCTTTGCCGAGCGCAAGCGTCTGTTCGACCTGCCGCGTTCGGCCTGGAGCGACTACGACACCAGCATCATGTCCGAAGGTGGCGGGATCTTCCCGCGCAGCGCGAAAAGCATTGCGATCACCCCGCAGATGAAAGAGCGCTTTGCTATCGAAGCCGACAAGCTGACCCCGACCGAACTGCTCAACGCCTTGCTCAAAGCGCCGGTTGATCTGCTGTGGAACGGCGGTATCGGTACCTACGTCAAGTCCAGCGAAGAAAGCCACGCCGATGTTGGTGACAAGGCCAACGACGCCCTGCGTGTCGACGGCAATGAGCTGCGCTGCAAAGTGGTGGGCGAGGGCGGCAACCTCGGCATGACCCAGCTCGGTCGGGTCGAGTTCGGCCTCAATGGTGGCGCAACCAACACCGACTTCATCGACAACGCCGGTGGCGTGGACTGCTCCGACCACGAGGTGAATATCAAGATCCTGCTCAACGAAGCGGTGCAGGCTGGCGACATGACCGAGAAGCAGCGTAACCAGCTGCTGGGCAGCATGACCGATGAAGTGGCCGGTCTGGTGCTGGGCAATAACTACAAGCAGACCCAGGCGCTGTCCTTGGCAGCTCGTCGGGCCAAGGAGCGCATCGCCGAGTACAAACGGCTGATGGCCGACCTGGAAAGCCGTGGCAAGCTGGACCGGGCTATCGAGTTCCTGCCCACCGAAGAGCAACTGGCCGAGCGCCTGGCTGCCGGCCAGGGCCTGACCCGCGCCGAGCTGTCGGTGCTGATCTCCTACAGCAAGATCGACCTCAAGGAACAGCTGCTCAAGTCGCTGGTGCCGGATGACGATTACCTGACCCGCGACATGGAAACCGCATTCCCACCGTCACTGGTGAGCAAGTTCGCCGAGGCCATGCGTCGCCATCGCCTGAAACGCGAAATCGTCAGCACCCAGATCGCCAACGATCTGGTCAACAACATGGGCATCACCTTCGTTCAGCGCCTGAAAGAGTCCACCGGCATGAGCCCGGCGAACGTTGCCGGTGCTTACGTGATCGTGCGGGACATCTTCCACCTGCCGCACTGGTTCCGTCAGATCGAGGCGCTGGACTACCAGGTGCCTGCGGAAATCCAGCTGACCCTGATGGACGAGCTGATGCGTCTGGGCCGCCGGGCGACCCGCTGGTTCCTGCGTAGCCGTCGTAACGAGCAGGATGCCGGGCGCGATGTTGCGCACTTCGGGCCGAAGATCGCCGCGTTGGGTCTGAAGCTTGACGAACTGCTGGAAGGGCCGACCCGTGAGCGCTGGATGACGCGTTACCAGGGCTTTGTCGAAGCCGGTGTGCCGGAGCTGCTGGCGCGTATGGTTGCCGGTACCACGCACCTGTACACCCTGTTGCCGATTATCGAAGCGTCCGACGTCACCGGCCAGGATCCGGCTGAAGTGGCCAAGGCCTTCTTCGCGGTGGGCAGCGCGCTGGATCTGACCTGGTACCTGCAGGAAATCAGCAACCTGTCGGTGGAAAACAACTGGCAGGCCCTGGCCCGCGAGTCGTTCCGCGATGATATCGACCTGCAGCAGCGGGCGATCACCATCTCGGTATTGCAGATGGCTGATGCGCCTGAAGACATGGATGCCCGGGTGGCACTGTGGCTGGCGCAGCACCGTGTGATGGTCGTGCGCTGGCGCGCCATGCTTGACGAACTGCGTGCCGCGGCCGGTACCGATTACGCCATGTACGCGGTGGCCAACCGCGAGCTGGTGGATCTGGCCATGAGCGGGCAGGCGGCAGTGGTGCCGTCCTGAGTCTGAGCTGAAATGAACAAGCCCCGGCATCTGCCGGGGCTTTTTATTGGGCTCAAATCGGTGGGAGTGGACTTGCTGTGGGAGCGGGCTTGCCCCGCGATACGATTTGCCTGACAAAATGCAATCGCGGGGCAAGCC
>JBOICD010000563.1:0-2314 GCA_050739855.1 Pseudomonas sp. | reverse complement strand
AGGCTGGAAACTGACCGTTCGCGAGGTCGATGACGTCGACGGCCTGCTGGTTTACCACGGCCTCGACGGGCAGAACCAGGCCTGTACCCTGCCGGAAACGCAACTGTCGAACTTCATCCAGTTCCGTCTGGCCAGCGACCGCCTGTTCGCCGGACAGATCGACCCGTTGCCGTGGTTCTCGCTGCGCTACAACACCCTGGAACACACCAGCCGCCAGTTGCAGTCGGCGCTTTGGGGCCTGGGCGGCACCCGCGCCCAACCCATCGCCCACCAGCTGCATATCGCCCGCGAAGTCGCCGACCGTATTGCCCCACGGGTACTGCTGGCCGACGAAGTAGGCCTGGGCAAGACCATCGAGGCCGGCCTGGTGATTCATCGCCAGTTGCTCTCGGGCCGTGCCAGCCGTGTGCTGATCCTGGTTCCGGAGAACCTGCAGCACCAGTGGCTGGTGGAAATGCGCCGCCGTTTCAACTTGCAGGTAGCGCTGTTCGACGCCGAACGCTTTATCGAAAGCGACGCCAGCAACCCATTTGAAGATGCCCAGTTGGCGCTGGTCGCCCTGGAATGGCTGACCGAAGACGAAAAAGCCCAGGACGCGCTGTTCGCCGCCGGCTGGGACCTGCTGGTAGTCGACGAAGCCCATCACCTGGTCTGGCATGAAGAGCAGGTCAGCCCTGAATACGGCCTGGTCGAGCAACTGGCCCAGGTCATTCCTGGCGTCCTGCTGCTGACCGCGACCCCTGAGCAACTGGGCCAGGACAGCCACTTTGCGCGCCTGCGCCTGCTCGATCCGAACCGTTTCCATGACCTGGCGGCCTTCCGTGCCGAAAGCGAGCACTATCGCCCGGTCGCCGAAGCGGTACAGGAACTGCTGGACGAAGGTCGCCTGTCAGCCAAAGCCCATGCCACCATCGAAGGCTTCCTCGGTGCCGAAGGCGAAGCCCTGCTCGCCGCAGTCAACGACGGCGACACCCAGGCCAGCGCGCGTCTGATTCGCGAGCTGCTCGATCGCCACGGTACCGGCCGCGTGCTGTTCCGCAACACCCGTGCCGCCGTTCAGGGCTTCCCTGAACGCAATCTGCATCCTTATCCGCTGCCAAGCCCCGATCAATACATGGAGCTGCCGGTTGGCGAACACGCCGAACTGTACCCCGAGGTGGCGTTCCAGTCTCAGGGCGACACTGACGAAGAAGAACGCTGGTGGCGCTTCGACCCTCGGGTCGACTGGCTGATCGACACCCTGAAGATGCTCAAGCGGGTCAAAGTCCTGGTGATCTGCGCCCACGCCGAAACCGCCATGGACCTGGAAGACGCCCTGCGCGTGCGTTCCGGCATTCCGGCCACGGTGTTCCATGAGGGCATGAGCATTCTCGAGCGTGACCGTGCCGCCGCCTACTTCGCTGACGAAGAATTCGGCGCGCAAGTGCTGATCTGCTCGGAAATCGGCAGTGAAGGCCGTAACTTCCAGTTCGCCCATCATCTGGTGCTGTTCGACCTGCCTGCCCACCCTGACCTGCTCGAGCAGCGTATCGGTCGTCTCGACCGGATCGGCCAGAAGCACACCATCGAACTGCATGTACCGTACCTGCAGAACAGCCCGCAAGAGCGCCTGTTCCAATGGTACGACCAGGCGCTGAACGCCTTCCTCGCCACCTGCCCGACCGGTAACGCCCTGCAACATCAGTTCGGCCCGCGCCTGCTGCCACTGCTCGAAAGTGGTGACGACGGTGAATGGCAGGTTCTGGTCGATGAAGCCCGCGCCGAGCGTGAGCGCCTGGAAGCCGAGCTGCATAGCGGTCGCGACCGCCTGCTGGAGCTCAACTCCGGCGGCGCTGGCGAAGGTCAGGCCCTGGTCGAGGCGATCCTTGAGCAAGACGATCAGTTCACCCTGCCGATCTACATGGAAACTTTGTTCGACGCCTTCGGCATCGACAGCGAAGACCACTCGGAAAATGCCCTGATCCTCAAGCCGAGCGAAAAAATGCTCGACGCCAGCTTCCCGCTGGGCGACGACGAAGGCGTGACCATCACCTACGACCGCAACCAGGCGCTGTCTCGCGAAGACATGCAGTTCATTACCTGGGAGCACCCGATGGTCCAGGGTGGCATGGACCTGGTGCTGTCCGGCTCGATGGGCAACACTGCGGTGGCGTTGATCAAGAACAAGGCACTCAAGCCCGGCACCGTACTGCTCGAACTGCTGTACGTCAGCGAAGTGGTCGCTCCGCGCGCCCTGCAACTGGGCCGTTACCTGCCACCGGCGGCACTGCGCTGCCTGCTCGACACCAACGGCAACGACCTGGCCTCGCGCGTG
>JBOICD010000562.1:0-2316 GCA_050739855.1 Pseudomonas sp. | reverse complement strand
TTCCAGGGCATGGGTGAAATCCCGGCTAGAAATCGTGCCGAAAGTGTCAACCATGTCCCCGCACACCTGTCCACCATGTGTCCGGTCCATACACCAAGAGAAAAGTAGGACGCCGTAAAGGCGGAAGGGGCCAGCAGCGGCGCCGCATTGAATGGATAAGCTCACAGCCTCAACATCCCAACCCAACCCAAGGATCTTAGTCCCCGGAATTCCGTGAAGAACCTTGTTTGGGGGCCCCGCTCCCACAGGGTTGTTTCCACAAACACCTCGCACTCAAGTAAACTGGCGGGCTTCTCGCAGCCTTGGGCTGCCCCTGTAGATTTTTCCAAAGGTGCCCGCCATGCCTTGGCTGCAAGTACGTCTGGCCATCAGCCCGGAACAAGCCGAAACCTATGAAGACGCCCTGCTCGAAGTAGGCGCGGTTTCGGTCACCTTCATGGATGCCGAAGATCAGCCGATCTTCGAACCGGACCTCAACACCACCCCGCTGTGGTCGCACACCCACCTGCTGGCCTTGTTCGAAGCCGATACCGACGCCGCTGCGGTGTTCGCTCACCTGCAGCTGCTGACCGGCGCCGCACTGCCGGAACACCAGGCCGAAGTTATCGAAGACCAGGACTGGGAACGCAGCTGGATGGACAACTTCCAGCCGATGCGTTTCGGTCAACGCCTGTGGATCGTGCCGAGCTGGCATGCCGCACCGGAGCCAGATGCGGTCAACCTGCTGCTCGACCCGGGCCTGGCGTTCGGCACCGGCACCCACCCGACCACCGCGCTGTGCCTGGAATGGCTCGACGGTCAGGACCTGAAAGACACCCAAGTGCTCGACTTCGGCTGCGGCTCGGGGATTCTGGCGATTGCCGCCCTGCTGCTCGGCGCCCGTGAAGCGGTCGGGACCGATATTGACGTGCAAGCCCTGGAAGCTTCTCGCGACAACGCCGGACGCAATGGCATCGCCGACGATAAATTTGCCCTGTACCTGCCGGAGCACATGCCGGCGATGCAGGCTGATGTGCTGGTTGCCAACATCCTGGCCGGCCCGCTGGTCTCGCTGGCCCCGCAACTGTCCGGGCTGGTGCGCCCGGGTGGCCTGCTGGCACTGTCGGGGATCCTCGCCGAACAGGGCGAAGAGGTCGCAGCGGCCTACGCCAAGGACTTCGATCTGGACCCCATTAGCGTTCGTGACGGCTGGGTACGCATCAGTGGCCGCCGCCGTTAACTGCGCCTAGAATAAACATCTGTATAACCCGGACCGCCGCATGACCGACAGTTTCGTCACTCAGTGCCCGCATTGCCAGACCAGCTTTCGCGTCAGCCACAATCAGTTGAGCGTGGCTCGCGGCGTAGTGCGTTGCGGCGCCTGCCTGCAGGTGTTCAACGCCGCCAAGCAGCTGCTGGAGCAAAGTGCGGCGCAGCAGCCTGCTGTCGAGCCAACGACCGCTGAGCCACCAGCGCCGGAACCGGTGACGCCGGTCACTCAGCACGCATGGAGCACCACCGAGCTGGACCTCGACCAACTCGACCTGGATCAGGAGCTGGCGCGCCTGGAACAGCGTGAAATCCAGCCCGTCACTGAGTTCAAGGCCAGCGCCCCTCGTGAAGACAGCCTCAGCGCCCACCGCGACGGGCCGGAAAACGACGACCAGCACTGGCCAGACAGCCTGTTCAGCACCCCGGCCAGCGAGCGTGACACGCTGATCGAGGCACTCGAAGAGCCGCAGCCGCCGCTGATTGAGCAGGAGCCCCTGGACCTTGCGCCCGCACCGGGTGAGCGCACCGAACCGTCGCTGTCACTGGACCCGGATGTCCTCGATGACGATCTGGACGACACGCTGCACCATCAGCAGCCGATAGTGGCCGACCTTGACGAGCCACCTGGCGAACGCCTGTCGGCGAAAGACCCGGACGACGACCTCGACGCCCCGCACAGCAATCTGCACGAGCGCCACGAACCGGGCCTGGGCGCGGTCTCCAGCCGCCCGGCACGCAAGGAGCCACTGCTCGACCTGGTCGACGACCCGCTGCAGCTGGACTGGAAAAAGCCCAAAGCCCACTGGGGCAAACGCCTGCTGTGGATTTTCCTGGTGCTGCTGGCCGCCGCCGCGCTGGCGGGCCAGTACATCTGGTATCACTTTGACGAACTGGCCCGCCAGGACCAGTATCGCCCCTGGTTCCAGCAGATCTGCCCGCAGGTTGGCTGCAAGGTGCCTTCGCGCGTCGATATTGCCCGGATCAAAAGCAGCAACCTGGTGGTGCGCAGCCACCCGGACTTCAACGGCGCACTGATCGTCGACGCGATCATCTACAACCGTGCAC
>JBOICD010000561.1:0-2325 GCA_050739855.1 Pseudomonas sp. | reverse complement strand
GCCGCAGGGTGAACCGCCCCAGGAATACCGGAGGCTCTTTAGTGTGAGTCATGCCGCCTGGGCCGACTCGGTGAGTTGCTGATAGTAAAGGGCTTCGGCCTGTAAGCGCTCCATAAACCCCGTCTTTTTCTGATGGGGTTTGGCTGTCAGGATGCGATTGCTGGCGTGCAGTTCCACGGTAGCAGGGCTTCGTAGCCTTCGACGCTGCTGACCTGGGGCAGGTGTTCGAGGATGTGGCGCAGGTAGGCATAGGGTTCCTGGCCGTTGGCCTTGGCGGTTTCCACCAGGCTGTAGAGTTGGGCGCTGGCGGTCGCGCCCTTAGGCGTGTCGCTGAACAGCCAGGCCTTGCGACCGATGACGAAGGGGCGGATCGCACGCTCGGCGGGGTTGTTGTCGATGGGCAGGTGGCCGGCTTCGACGTAGCGTTCAAGCCGGCTCCAGTTGCTCGCCAGGTAATTCACCGCCTTGCCCAGGGCATTCTGCGCAGTGACTTGTGGTTGGGTTTTCTCCAGCCAGCTGTGCAGTTGCGCCAGAATCGCTTGGCTGTGCTGCTGACGGCCCTGATGGCGTTGCGCGGGGCTGGCGTCCTTGAGGTCGCGTTCGATGCCGTACAGTTTGTTGATCAGGTTCAGCGCCACGTCGGCCCGTCCGGTCTTGCCCTTGGGCTGCACCTTCTGCGCTTCGACGAACTTGCGCCGCGCATGCGCCCAGCAGGCCAGACGCTCGACGCCCGCTTGTGCGGCCACAGCGTTGTAGCCGGCATAGTCGTCGGTCATCAAGTAGCCGCGGTAACCGGCGAGCAGGCGCAACGGTACCTCCTGCGCGCGGCTGGTGGAGTAGTCGAACAGGATCACCGGCCTGTCTGGCGGGCCGCCGGTTTGTACCCACATCCAGGATTGGCTGCTTGGATCGCGGCCCGGCTCTTTCAGCACCTGCACACGGGTTTCGTCGCAGTGGATCGCCGGGCTGTCCAACAGCGTGTCGCGCATCAGGTTGAGCAGTGGCTGCAGGTGTTCGCCGCACTGGATCACCCAGCGCGCCAGGGTCTGGCGGGGGATGTCGATACCGTGACGACCGAGTATCTTTTCGAAGCGGTACAACGGCAGGCCGTCGGCGTACTTGGTGGTCAGCAGCATGGCCAACACGCTGGGGCTGGCCAGGCTTTTCTCGATCAGTTGCGCGGGCTTGTCGGCGGTGACCGGGGCGCTTTCGCAGGCCTTGCAGGCGTAGGTCTTGCGGATGTGTTTGATCACCCGGACCTGCATCGGGATGATCTCCAGTTGCTCGCTGGTTTCCTCGCCGATCACCTGCTTGCAGCCACCGCATTCGCAGGTCAGTTCGTGCTCGGGCAGTTCATGGATGACCTCGACCCGTGGCAGCTCGGCCGGCAGCGGTTTGCGCTTGCCGCGCCGCTGGGTTGGCGCGACCACTTCTTCCTCGGCCTCATCGGCAGGGGCTTCAGGCACTGCTTCGGCCAGACTTTCGGCCTCGTTGAATATCTCCAGCTGCGGCGAGTCGGGATCGGTTGTCTGCTCGGATTTGCGGCCGAACAGGCGGTCACGCAGCAGGGTCACTTGCTCGCGCAGTCGCTCGATTTGCCCGTCCTTCTCCGACATCCGCGCGTTCGCCGACAGCAGGAGCTGTTTCAGCAAAACAAGGTCGTCGGGGAGGTTTTCGGGCACGGTAATCATGGCCGTGGATTATACCGGCTCAGGTCACGAAGCGCGGGGTCAACACCTGGTGCGGGCGGTTGCGCCACAGGTCGATTCCGTCGAGTAACCAGTTCAACTCCTGGGCCGTCAGCACGATGGCATCCTCGCCGGGCTCGGGGTGCGACTTGAAACGCTCGGCCTCCAGACGCTTGAGCCACAGGCAGAAACCGTTGCGCTCCCAGTACAAGATCTTCACGCGGTTGCGGGACTTGTTGAGGAATACGAATAGCACCGGGTCGAACACCGCCACCTTGATGTCCAGCTCGACCAGAGCGGCCAAGCCGTCGATGGATTTTCGGAAGTCCACGGGCTTGGGGTACAGATAGACTCTTTCGACTTTGGCGTCGGGGCGCATCATGGCCGCTGGCTCCTGAAAGAAATCGGGAGCGCAGCATCGGCGGGCTGGCGGGTTATTTGAAGATGGGGGTTATGGGGCGCTTTCCCTGCAGCCAGCCTGGCGGCAACCTTCGGCTACCGCTTCAGGACGCCCTGCGGCCCACCCGCGGCGTGTTTTTCTGCGCACACAGACAAACCCCCCAGCCGCATGCGCGACTGGGGGGTTTGGAATTTAAGCTTGACGATGACCTACTCTCACATGGGGAGACCCCACACT
>JBOICD010000560.1:0-2336 GCA_050739855.1 Pseudomonas sp. | reverse complement strand
GTGTCGATCAATGTTCCGAGACGGCCTCTCGTCGCGCGGGTGGCTCGCCGTGTTCACCTTCTGCCATCACTGGTACCTCCTTGCCTTCGGCGTTGAACAGCTTGCCGTCTTCGAAGTAGTCGCCGTCACGCAGGGCAGAGATATCCGAGTAGTGGATGGTACGTTCGTAGGCTGCGGCGAATACCGATTGTTGGTCGGAGTTGCCCGCAGTGAAGTGGTTGAACACCAGGTTCAGGACAATGGCCATGATCGCTGCCGAGCTGATGCCGGAGTGGAAGATGGTCTCGAACCAGTTGGGGAATTGCGCGTAGAAATTCGGTGCGGCAATCGGGATCATGCCGAAGCCCAGCGAGGCGGCGACGATGATCAGGTTGACGTTGTTCTTGTAGCTGACCTTGGACAGAGTACGGATACCGCTGGCGGCCACGGTGCCGAACAGCACGATACCAGCACCACCGAGTACCGAGGTCGGTACTGCGGCAATCACCCGGCCCATGATCGGCAGCAGGCCGAGCACTACCAGGATGACCCCGCCGGTCGCCACCACGTAGCGGCTTTTCACCCCGGTCACGGCGACCAGGCCAACGTTCTGGGCGAAGGCGCTCTGGGTGAAGGAGCCGAAGATCGGCGCCAGGATGCTCGACGCCATGTCAGCGCGCAGGCCATTGCCCAGGCGCTTGGAGTCAACCTTGGTGTCGATGATTTCACCGACGGCGAGGATGTCGGCCGAGGTTTCCACCAGGGTCACCATGATCACGATGCACATCGACAGGATCGCAGCGATGTGGAAGGTCGGCATACCGAAGTGGAACGGGCTTGGCATTGCCACCAGCGGGCCTTCAAGCACCTTGCTGAAGTCAGCCATGCCCAGCGACCAGGCGATCAGGGTGCCGATGACCATGGCCAGCAGGATCGACAGGCGCGAGATGGTGGCGCTGCCCAGTTTGCTCAGCACCAGCACGATAACGAAGGTCAGCGCCGCCAGGCCGATGTTGGCCATGCTGCCGAAATCCGGGGCCTTGCTGTTGCCGCCCATGACCCAACGCGCAGCAACGGGCATCAGGGTCAGGCCGATGGTGGTGATGACGATACCGGTCACCAGTGGCGGGAAGTATTTGGTAATCCGCGAGAACACCGGGGTGATCAGGAAACCGATGAAAGACGCGGCCATGACTGCGCCCAGTACCCCGGGCAAGCCGCCACCACCTTCACTGCTGAGGATCGCGCCCATGGTCGCGACACCGGCAAACGAGACCCCTTGCACCAGCGGCAGCTGGCAACCGAACCACGGCAGGCCGAGGGTTTGCAACAGGGTTGCCAGGCCGCCGGCAAACAGCGACGCGGCGATCAGCAGACCAATGTCCGCCGGTGTCAGGCCAGCGGCCTGACCAAGGATCAACGGCACGGCGACGATACCGCCATACATGGTCAATACGTGTTGCAGGCCGTACGCCAGGTTGGCACCTAGGCCCAGGTTCTCGTCTTCGGGACGTGCTGCTGAAGACGTGCTAGAGGAGGACGTATTCATGAGGCGGGGTCTCTGTTTTATTGTTGTGGCGCTACTGTAGACAAGTCCTACCCATCAATGCCAGCACAATTGTATACAATTTTTAGATTGGCTTAGGAACAGTCGGACAGCCAGTTTGGCTGTAAGACTGAATGCAGTTATCGTTCCAACGCCCGCGCGCAGGCCTCGCAAGGCTGCGTAAAAAGTGACGGGAAGGGGTGGAAAGCTGTCCGAATGGACAGAAACGCGATGAGCGGAAAACTAGGTAGCAGGCTAAAAGATTTTAAAGTTCGATCAATTCGCGCAATTCGCGCATCATTTTGGGGTTGTCGGCCAGGTTGAGTTCCACCAAACGGCGCAAATGGCACGATGAGTCGATATCAGTACGCAGGCAAACAAAACCCAGCCGATTGCCTTCTTCATGGCGCAGCTCCACCTGCATCCATAGCGTTACCTGCTCCCCCAGGTGGACTAGGGCCTCGAAATCCTGGGTCAGGTCGGGGTCCCAGGGGTCCGGGCACTTGATCAGCAAGCCCTTGAGAGACAGGTCAATCAGCTCGACCGGCCAGCGCCGATCACCCTGACGCAATTCGGTGGGGCCATCAAAGGCAACACGCTGGAAACGTCGACGTTCTTGGTGGTCGCTCATGTTCAGGCACTCCGGGGTTCTTCCTGACTATAGCTCAGCCCTTGCCAAGGTCCGCGCAAGGGCGCATAACGAGTTTTGTTCAACCCGCGTTGAAGGCTCTAGACCAACGTGGGGGTGGCCTTTCCTGTCAGGATCGCTAGACTCGAAAGGCTGTCTTTTATCCACTTGCTGGAAGTAAAC
>JBOICD010000559.1:0-2338 GCA_050739855.1 Pseudomonas sp. | reverse complement strand
CAGCAGTCCCCGGTGGGAGCGGGCTTGCCCCGCGATGCTAACTCAAACCTTACGCAGCCTACCCAGCTCCGCCATCCCTACTTTAAGCAACCGCGCCGTCTTGCTCTCGGCCAATGCCTCCAGCCCCTGATCCGCCGGCAACCGCGCCAGCTGCCCAGCCAGGTTCATCACCAGCGCTTCACGCGAATACACCCCACCGCCCAGCTGGTAGATCGCCGCAATCAGTTCCCGCAGCTCCAGCGGCAAACGCCAGCGGGTGCGCAACGCCGAACCGAAGGCCGCGCCAAATTCATTGAGCGACAACTCAATGTCATCCTCATTCAGCGCGCCCCCGGACAAACGCCACTCCTGCAGGCAACGCAGCAAGGCCAGGTCACCTAGGCAATGCAGCAGACCGGCGCAGTAACAGCGCTCCTGGTCCAGCTCAAGCATTCGCGCCAGGACCCGTGCGTATTCGGCAGCGTGCAGTGACAACGTCCAGAAGTGCTCGGCACGCTCAGACAACAACGGGTCACTGAGCTTGGCGCTGCGCTTGAGCGTCAGCCCCAGAATCAGGTTCATGCTCTGCGTGGTCCCGAGCTTGTTCAGCGCCTGCAGCAACGTCTGCACGGCGCCGTCGCGGTGCAATGCAGCGCTGTTGGCGGCGGCGATCAGCACGGCAGTAACCTGCGGGTCGTTGCGGATCTCTTCTTCCAGGGCTTTGAGGTTGAGCCCCTGCGGGTTCAGGCTGCGCTTGATGGCCTGCTGCACATCGGCCAGCAACGGACCGCCATCGGCCGTGGCCCGGCGTCCTTCAAGGAAACGCGTCAGGGTCATGCCCGGTTGCAGCGCCGGCACCGGACAGGCGATTTGCTCACCGACCTTGAGCAGCAGCTCCTCCAGGCGATGACGCAAGGCGTCCATGTTCAAGGGCTTGCTCAGGTAAGCCGTAGGTGCAAACGGCAAGGCTTCGCGCACACTGGCGATGTCGCTACGGTTGCTCATGAGGATGAACGGCAGCGCCGGTTGACGCTTCTTGGCGCGCACGTTGCGTAGCAAATCCAGGCCATCGCCACCAGGCAGTTCGCGAGCGGCAATGATCAGGTCAGGTTGGCACGACAGCGCCGACAGCGCCTGGGAGCCATCGGCACAGACCTGCACCCGCGCATCGCAACGCACGCTGAGCAACATCTGGCTGAGCATCTCCCGCACCCAAGGGTCGCCTTCGGCAATCAACACACAAGGTGCCGTGGCTGGGTTGGTAGTGCTCATTCTCGACTCTCCGATAATTCACGACGCGCAATCGCGCGCACCTTCCTAGGCGTCTCCTTACTGGCAACCTTAGCCGTCTTGCATTCCTGTAGTCGAAAAAAAACCCGCCGAAGCGGGCTTTTCTTCTACTGCGTCACAGTTTACGCGAGTTCTGCGAAGCACTCTTCAATGATTGCCAGACCTTTGTCCAGTTGCTCATCAGGCGAGGTCAGCGGAACCAGGATACGCAGGACGTTGCCGTAGGTGCCGCACGACAGCAGGATCAGCCCCTTGTCACGCGCCTTGGCCACAACCGAAGCAACGGCAGCAGCGTTAGGGGTGTGGGAACCGGCCTTGTCGAACACTTCAACAGCGATCATCGAGCCCAGGGCACGCACGTCACCGATGATCGGATGCTTGTCCTGGATCTTGCGCAGGCCAGCGACCAGACGCTCGCCAACGGCCAGGCTACGCTCGAGCAGTTTCTCTTCTTCGAACACTTCCATCACGGCCAGGGCCGCGGCGCAAGCGATCGGGCTACCGGCGTAGGTGCCGCCCAGGCCGCCTGGAGCGATAGCGTCCATGTATTCAGCCTTGCCGCAGACACCGGCCAGCGGGAAGCCACCGGCGATGGATTTGGCGAAGGTGGTCAGGTCTGGGGCAACGCCCATCTGCTCCATGGCGAAGAAGGTGCCGGTACGGCCAGCGCCGGTCTGCACTTCGTCAGCGATCAGCAGGATGCCGTGCTGGTCGCACAGGGCACGCAGGCGCTTCATGAACTCTTTAGGCGCAACGTAGAAACCGCCTTCGCCCTGAACTGGCTCGAGGATGATCGCGGCGATGTCGCGTGGCTCGGCGTCGTTCTTGAAGATGCGCTCGATCGAAGCGATCGAGTCGTCAACGCTGACACCGTGCAGTTCGTTCGGGTACAGCGCACGGAAGATGCCACCTGGCATCAGGCCCATGCCGGCCGAGTAAGGCACGACTTTACCGGTCAGGCCCAGGGTCATCATGGTACGGCCGTGGTAAGCGCCGGTGAAAGCGATCACGCCGGCACGGCCAGTGGCGGCACGGGCGATCTTGACGGCGTTCTCAACGGCTTCGGAAC
>JBOICD010000558.1:0-2341 GCA_050739855.1 Pseudomonas sp. | reverse complement strand
TGGCTCAGCGCGGCACGCAAGGATTGCTCGTTGCGACTGACCAACGGCGTAAGGGTGGCTGGCAGATCGGCCAGCAATGGCAGGCTCATGGTCTATCCTTGATCGGCGAGAAAAGATTGGCAGCGAGCGGACCAGGGAAGCCTGACCACGGTTGGACTGTCATACAAAAGTTAGAAATAGCTGAAAAACCTGATTCTCTGGCAGAAACCATCGCAGCAAACCTTTTCTTAACTTGTTTTTAACTACCGGTATCGATTTTTCCCACAACCCGAACAGAGGCCACGAGCCATTTTTCTGTAGTTTTACTACTGCTTCTTCACTTCAAAAGCATGAAATGGTGATTCATTTGTAGTAAAACTACACAACGCCGGTACACTCTCCGGTAATCCAAGAATTTCATGTCGTCTGCCCAAAAGGCCAGTCGCAAACTCAGGCAACCGATTCTGGAAGCCTTTCCGCCCTGGAGCAAGCCATGCAAGACCTCGATCCCGTCGAAACCCAGGAATGGCTGGACGCCCTGGAGTCGGTTCTCGACAAAGAAGGCGAAGACCGCGCTCACTATCTGATGACCCGTATGGGCGAGCTGGCCACCCGTAGTGGCTCCCAGCTGCCATATGCCATCACCACGCCATACCGCAACACCATCCCTGTCACCCACGAAGCACGCATGCCTGGCGACCTGTTCATGGAACGCCGCATTCGCTCGTTGGTCCGTTGGAACGCGCTGGCGATGGTAATGCGCACCAACCTGAAAGACTCGGATCTGGGCGGCCACATTTCGAGCTTCGCCTCCAGCGCCACCCTGTATGACATCGGCTTCAACTACTTCTTCCAGGCGCCGACCGACGAACACGGCGGCGACCTGATCTACTTCCAGGGTCACGCTTCGCCAGGCGTCTACGCCCGTGCGTTCATGGAAGGCCGGATCAGCGAAGACCAGATGAACAACTTCCGTCAGGAAGTTGATGGCAAGGGCCTGTCGTCCTACCCGCACCCATGGCTGATGCCTGACTTCTGGCAGTTCCCGACTGTTTCCATGGGGCTGGGCCCGATCCAGGCGATCTACCAGGCGCGTTTCATGAAGTACATGGAAAGCCGTGGTTACATCCCTGCCGGCAAGCAGAAGATCTGGTGCTTCATGGGCGACGGCGAGTGCGACGAGCCGGAATCCCTGGGCGCGATCTCCCTGGCTGGCCGCGAGAAGCTGGACAACCTGATCTTCGTCATCAACTGCAACCTGCAGCGCCTCGACGGCCCGGTTCGCGGCAACGGCAAGATCATCCAGGAACTCGAAGGCGTGTTCCGTGGCGGTGGCTGGAACGTCAACAAAGTGGTCTGGGGCCGTTTCTGGGACCCACTGCTGGCCAAAGACGTCGACGGTATCCTGCAGCGCCGCATGGACGAAGTCATCGACGGCGAGTACCAGAACTACAAGGCCAAGGACGGCGCGTTCGTCCGTGAGCACTTCTTCAACACCCCGGAACTCAAGGCCATGGTCGAAGACCTGTCCGACGAAGAGATCTGGAAGCTCAACCGTGGTGGCCACGACCCGTACAAGGTCTATGCAGCCTACCACCAGGCGGTCAACCACAAAGACCAGCCAACCGTGATCCTGGCCAAGACCATCAAGGGTTACGGCACCGGTGCTGGCGAAGCCAAGAACACCGCGCACAACACCAAGAAGGTCGACGTCGACAGCCTGCGTCAATTCCGAGACCGTTTCGACATCCCGGTCAAGGACGACGAGCTGGAAAGCCTGCCGT
Source organism: Pseudomonas sp. (assembly GCA_050739855.1). Taxonomy (GTDB): domain Bacteria; phylum Pseudomonadota; class Gammaproteobacteria; order Pseudomonadales; family Pseudomonadaceae; genus Aquipseudomonas. The sequence goes on along the minus strand of JBOICD010000558.1, from coordinate 578 downwards.
TCTTCAAGCCTGAAGAAGGCAGCGCCGAAGCCCGTTACCTGGCCGAGCGCCGCAACGCCCTGGGCGGTTTCGTGCCTCAGCGTCGCGCCAAGAGCTTCAGCATCCCGACCCCACCACTGGAAACCCTCAAGGCAATCCTCGACGGCTCGGGCGACCGCGAAATCTCCACCACCATGGCCTTCGTGCGGATCCTCGCGCAGCTGGTCAAGGACAAGGAAATCGGCCAGCGCATCGTCCCGATCATCCCGGACGAAGCCCGTACCTTCGGTATGGAAGGCATGTTCCGCCAGCTGGGCATCTACTCGTCCGTCGGCCAGCTCTACGAGCCAGTCGACAAAGACCAGGTGATGTTCTACCGCGAAGACAAGAAAGGTCAGATCCTCGAAGAAGGCATCAACGAAGCAGGCGCCATGTCCTCCTTCATCGCTGCCGGTACTTCGTACTCGAACCATAACCAGCCGATGCTGCCGTTCTACATCTTCTACTCGATGTTCGGCTTCCAGCGTATCGGTGACCTGGCCTGGGCCGCTGGCGACAGCCGTACCCGTGGCTTCCTGATCGGCGGCACCGCCGGCCGT
>JBOICD010000557.1:0-2350 GCA_050739855.1 Pseudomonas sp. | reverse complement strand
GTTGAAGATGTTGCCCCGGGAAAAGCCGCGGGCATTACCGGCCCACGGGCTGTCCATGGCATACAGCAGCCACTCGTCAGCCCTGAGGTTAGCGTGGAACCAAAGCGCATGGTCGAGGCTGGCGATCTGCATGTCTTTCTGCCACACCGATTTGCCATGGGGCAGCAGGGACGTCGTCAACAGGCCGAAGTCCGAGGCATAGGCGAGCATGTATTTGTGCAACGCTGGCACATCCGGCAGGTTGCCATCGGCACGAAACCAGATGTACTTCACCGGATCGCCCGGTTTGGGGTCGAACGGGTCTTCTTCGGTGACCGGACGCATTTCGATCGGCTTGGCGCACAGCATCTTGTCGCGGATCGCCTCGGGCAGGCGGTCGGCCATGCGCTGAAACAACTCCACTTCCGAAGGCAGGTTTTCCGGACCAACCACCGCGGGCATCTGCGTCTGGTGGGCAAAACCCTCTTCGTCATACTGGAACGACGCGCTGCAGGTAAAGATCGGCTGGCCCTTCTGGATCGCCGTCACCCGCCGGGTACTGAAACTGCCGCCATCGCGTACCCGGTCAACCGAGTAGACAACCGGCATCGTCGCATCACCCGGACGCAGGAAATAACCGTGCAATGAATGCACATGGCGTGCTTCTTCGACCGTCTGGCTGGCGGCCGACAACGACTGCCCCAGCACCTGGCCACCGTACAGCTGGCGAAAACCCAGATCCTGACTGCGTCCGCGGAACAGGTTTTCCTCAATGGCTTCCAGACTCAGCAAGTCGACCAGATCGTCCAACACGTGGCTCATTCAAGATTCTCCAAAGCAATGCGTAACTGCGACAAATGATACAGGGTTTGTCATAGCTCACCTGTATGTTGTGCAATTCAGCCACGCAGGGTCTGTTGCCACTGGGCCCGGTTGATGCGGTACAGCACATGGGCACGCAAGGGGTGATCCTCGGGCAGTTTCGGGTGCAGAAAACTGCCGGCCAGGTCCTGTTGCATGCCGATGGCCTGCATGACCTTCTGCGACGGTAAATTGCTTTCAGAAGTGAACGACACCACCTGTTCCAGGCCCAACTGGGCAAAGGCGCAGCGCAGGCTGGTCCAGGCTGCTTCGCTGGCAAAACCCAGGCCCCAATGGCGACGAGCCAGACGCCAGCCGATTTCCACGGCTGGCGCAAAATCGGCATCAAAGCTGACATTGAGCAAGCCGGTCATGCCGATGAAAGCGCCGGAATCCTTGCGTTCCAACGCCCACAAACCAAAACCGTACTCATTGAAATGACCACGGATGCGGCCGATCAGTGCGGCGCTTTCAAGGCGCGTCAGCGGGGCGGGAAAATAACGCATGACCTGGGTGTCGGCACACAGGGCGGCGAACTCGTTGAGGTCGTCATCCTGCCATTGGCGCAGCACCAGTCGTGCGCTTTCCAATTCGAGTATGGGGGTCATTGCCTGCTCCTGAACACATCACCTGCAGTTTACAGCGTAGGCAGACGCAGGAAAGCTGGCGATCAGGGGCCAAGAAAAATCACAGTCTCGACAGCGCGGGCCAGGCCATCACTGTCGAGACTTTCAGGGCGGGAGCAATCAGAACGTGAAGCTTGCGGTCAGCTCCGCCGAGCGGCCCGGTGCCACGGTGGCGAACAGACCAACATGGGACGCATCGTAGATGGTTTCGTCGGTCAGGTTGAGGACGTTGAGCTGCAGGTCCAGGTTCTTGTTGACCTTGTAGCCAACCATCGCGTCGTAGCGCCAGTAGTCATCCACGGTAATGGTGTTGGCGTCGTTCATGTAGCGATCATCCATGTAGTTGGCACCACCACCGACTCTCCAGCGGTCAGTGATGTCGTAGGAACTCCACAGGCTGAAACTGTTGGGTGCAATGAACTTGGACTGGTTGCCGTCGTTGCTGCGGTCGCCACCGGACTTCACCACTTCGGCGTCCAGGTAGGTGTAGCCGGCCCAGATTGCCCAGGCGTCGGTGATTCGTCCGGTTGCCTGCAGCTCGAAGCCAGTTACCTTCTGATCGCCATCAAGGGCCACCAGGCCGGTAAGCGGGTCGGTTACACGGGCGTTGGTTTTTTCCGTGCGGAAAACCGCGGCGGTCAGCGACAGCTGCTCGTTGAGCACATCCCACTTGGTACCCAGCTCCACACTACGGGCTTTTTCCGGGTCCAGGTTGGCCTTGTTGCCGTTCAGGTTACCGGCACCCGCACCATCAGCACCGCCGGACTGGGTGTTTTCTCCCGAGGGGTTGGACGATGTGCCGTAGGACAGGTAGATGCTGCCATTGGGCATGGGCTTGAAGACTACACCGACCTGGTAGTTCCACAGCTCGCTGGACGACTCGG
>JBOICD010000556.1:0-2359 GCA_050739855.1 Pseudomonas sp. | reverse complement strand
GCCAATCTGCAATACCATGTACAACCGCTATCGCTGGAGCGCTTCGGCGAGCCGCTGCACCGCTTCCCGGCGTTTACCGCCTCGGTGTGCAACTTGCGCCCGGCGAGCCGTGGCCGCATCGATATCCGCTCGGCCAACCCGGACGATTCACCGCTGATCGATCCCAACTACCTGAGCGACCCGGAAGATTTGCGCGTTGCCGCCCAGGCCATTCGCATCACCCGCAAGATCGTCCAGGCCCCTGCCCTGGCGACGTTCAGCCCACGCGAATACCTGCCCGGACCGGACCTGCAAAGCGAAGAACAACTGCACGAAGCGGCCGGCCAGATCGGCACCACCATTTTCCATCCGGTCGGTACCTGCCGGATGGGTAGCGGGCCGCTGGACGTGGTTGACGACCAGCTGCGCGTGCACGGCGTGCCGGGGCTGCGTATCGCCGATGCCTCGATCATGCCGCAGATTGTCTCCGGCAATACCTGCTCACCCACCTTGATGATTGCCGAAAAGGCGGCGCAACTGATTACCCGGGGAATGTTATCCACAGCTCGGATCGATGAAGAAAACGCAATACCGACGCCCTGACCAGGGTGCGTAGCAACAATGACGCCGGACGCGGTCTGCCGGCGTCGACAGTGGAACAACAAGAATAATCACTGGGGCCTTGAGGCCGAGGACAGCAACGATGTCGGATTACATTCAGGAGCAGGGCGCGGCGACGGTCAGCAACAGTCGTCGTGAAGAGCGCAAGATCATTTTCGCGTCATCCCTCGGGACGGTGTTCGAGTGGTATGACTTTTTTCTCTATGGGGCACTGGCCGCCGTCATCAGCAAGCAGTTCTTTGCCGGGGTGAACGACACCACTGCCTTTATCTTCGCCTTGATGGCGTTTGCCGCGGGCTTCCTGGTACGGCCGTTCGGGGCACTGGTGTTCGGTCGCCTGGGGGACATGATCGGCCGCAAGTACACCTTCTTGGTGACCATCGTGCTGATGGGCCTGTCGACCTTTGCGGTCGGCCTGCTACCGACCTACGCCAGTATCGGCATCGCCGCACCGATCATTCTGGTGATCCTGCGCATGCTTCAGGGCCTGGCGCTGGGCGGTGAGTATGGCGGTGCGGCGACCTACGTGGCAGAGCATGCGCCGCCGGGCAAGCGTGGTTTCCACACCGGCTTTATCCAGTCCACGGCGACCCTTGGCTTGCTGTTGTCGCTGTTGGTCGTGCTGGGCAGCCGCTACATCAGTGGCGATCAGTTCGAAGTCTGGGGCTGGCGCCTGCCGTTCCTGCTGTCGATCGTACTGCTGGCGATTTCCACCTGGATTCGTATGAGCATGCACGAATCGCCAGCCTTCGTGAAAATGAAGGCCCAGGGCAAAACCAGTAAAGCGCCGATCCGTGAGTCCTTTGGTTCCTGGGCCAACCTCAAGATCGTGCTCACTGCCCTGTTCAGCATCAACGCAGGGCAAGCGGTGACCTTCTACACCGCGCAGTTCTACGTGCTGTTCTTCCTCACCCAGATGCTCAAGATGGACCCGGCCCAGGCCAATACCTTGCTGATTATCAGCGTAGTGATCGGCGCGCCGTTCTTCGTGTTCTTCGGCTGGTTGTCGGACCGCATCGGACGCAAGCCGATCCTGATGCTCGGCCTGTTGCTGGCTACCCTGCTCTACTTCCCGCTGTTCAAAGCCCTGAGCCATTACGCCAACCCGCAGATTGATGCTGCCAGCCGCCAGTCACCGATTGTGGTCATGGCCGATCCACAAAGCTGCACCTTCCAGTTCGACCCGGTCGGCAAGGCGCGCTTCGACAGTCCATGCGACAAGGCCAAGACCTTCCTGGTCAAGCAAGGTCTGCCCTACAGTTCCGAGACCGCCGCTGCCGGCAGCGAAGTGGTGGTGACCGTGGGTGACCAGCGCATCAACGGCTTCGATGAAGCGGCGCTGCGGGCTGCCATCGACAAGGCGGGTTACCCGGCCAAGGCGGATCCTGCCAGCGTGAACGAGACCATGGTGGTGGTGCTCATCGTCGCCATGATTCTGATCGCGACCATGACCTACGGCCCGCTGGCGGCGGTGATGGTCGAACTGTTCCCGACCCGGATCCGCTACACCTCGATGTCGCTGCCGTATCACATTGGTAACGGCTGGTTTGGCGGCTTCCTGCCGACAGTGTCGTTTGCCCTGGTGGTGTACACCGGCGATATCTTCTATGGGCTGTGGTATCCGGTGTTGATCACCGGTGTCAGCCTGGTGGTCGGGCTGTTCTGCCTGAAAGAAACCCGCGATGTGGATATCGACAAGGTCTGAAAGCTGTTAGCTGGGGATAACTGGCTGTGGGAGCGGGCTTGCCCCGCGATGCGA
>JBOICD010000555.1:0-2362 GCA_050739855.1 Pseudomonas sp. | reverse complement strand
CGACAGTTTCCTCAGGCGCCTCGACGACGATTTCCTGACCGGCCCGCTTGGCGTCGCGCTGCACCTCGTCGATCCAGCTCTTGAATTCCATCTCTGTATACAGCTCAAGCAGCGCATCACGGTCCGGCTCGCCGCAGACCAGGTCATCCACCTCAACCTCCAGCGGCACATCAATCTTGATGGTCGCCAGTTCATAGGAGAGGAAAGCCGCATCGCGGTGCTCCTCAAGCTTGGCAGGCAAGGTCTTGGCGCCACGGATGGCCAGGCCCGGAACCTTGTCGAGGTTCTCGTACAGCTCGCGCAGGCCGCCACCGATACCGGTGAGCAGGCCTACGGCGGTTTTTTCACCCACGCCAGGCACACCCGGGATGTTGTCGACCTTGTCACCCATCAGGGCGAGGAAATCGATGATGTGCTCAGGACCGACGCCGAATTTCTCGTGTACGCCAGGCACATCGAGGACAGTACCGGTCATGGTGTTGACCAGCGTAATGTGGCCATCGACCAACTGCGCCATGTCCTTGTCGCCCGTGGAGATGATCACCGGACGACCGGCAGCGGCACTACTGCGGGCCAGGGTACCGATCACATCGTCGGCTTCAACGCCCTCGACGCACAGCAGTGGATAACCCAGGGCGCGGACGCTGGCGTGCAACGGCTCGACCTGCACCCGCAGATCGTCCGGCATGCTTGGGCGGTTGGCCTTGTACTCGGCGAACATTTCGTCGCGAAAGGTCCCGCCCTTGGCGTCGAACACCACCGCGAACAGGCTGTCCGGGTACTGCTTGCGCAGGCTCTTGAGCATGTTCAGCACGCCTTTGACCGCACCGGTCGGCATGCCCTTGGAGGTGGTCAGCGGCGGCAGCGCGTGAAAGGCGCGGTAGAGGTATGAGGAACCGTCCACCAGGACGAGGGGAGCTTGGCTCATGAGCAGAATCAACCTTTTCGACGGGCCCGGCGCTAGAATGTCCGGAACATTGACGACAAAGGGACAAGGTTATCATGCGTACACTAAATCGCCTGTTGCTGCTCAGTCTGTTGGCAGTCACTCCGGTCGTCACCCTGGCAGCGGAAGACGCGCCATCGGCCGATCCGGAAGTAACCATTCGCACGGAAGGCGACAAAACCATCCAGGAATACCGGCAAAATGGCTTCCTGTATGCAATCAAGGTCACGCCGAAAGGCGGCAAACCCTATTTCCTGGTACGCGCCGATGGTTCGGAGGGCAATTTCATTCGCTCCGACTATCCGGACATGCTGATCCCCTCGTGGAAAATCTTCGAGTGGTAAGGCGCACCTTTCCTTTCAACCTGGCACTTCCTTGCAGAAGTGCCCGTATGGGCAATTTTTGATCATGTCAGTCTTCACCCCCCTGACCCGGCCTGAGCTGGAAACCTTTCTGGCGCCGTACGGCCTGGGCCGCCTGCGGGACTTCCAGGGCATTGCCGCCGGCACCGAGAACAGCAACTTCTTTGTCAGTCTGGAACAGGGAGAGTACGTGCTGACGCTGGTCGAACGCGGGCCGATCCAGGACCTGCCGTTCTTCATCGAGTTGCTTGATGTACTGCACGACGCCGACCTGCCGGTGCCGTACGCCTTGCGTGGCAATGACGGCGTGGCGCTGCGCGAACTGGCCGGCAAACCGGCGCTGCTACAGCCGCGCCTGCCTGGCAAACACATCAAGGACGTCAACAACCAGCACTGCGTGCAGATCGGCGAGCTACTCGGCCACCTGCACCTGGCCACCCGCGACAAGGTCCTGGAGCGCAAGACCGACCGCGGCCTGGACTGGATGCTGGAGACCGGTGCCGAGCTGATGCCGCGCCTGAACGCCGCGCAACGCCAGCTGCTACAGGCTTGCCTGGACGAGATCGCGGAACACCACGCGCAGATCATGGCCCTGCCGCGCGCCAACCTGCACGCCGACCTGTTCCGCGACAACGTGCTGTTCGAAGGTACCCACCTGACCGGTCTGATCGACTTCTACAACGCCTGTTCGGGGCCGATGCTCTATGACCTGGCGATCACCCTCAATGACTGGTGCAGTGACGACGCCGGGCAGATCAATGGACCGCACGCGCGGGCATTGTTGGGCGCATATGCGGCGCTGCGTCCCTTTACCTCGGCAGAGGCGCAGCTGTGGCCAGTGATGTTGCGCATTGCCTGCGTGCGCTTCTGGCTGTCGCGCTTGATCGCCGCCGAGTCGTTTGCCGGGATGGACGTGCTGATTCACGACCCGGCCGATTTTGAAGTGCGCCTGGCGGCACGCCAACAGGTGGAAATCGCTCTTCCGTTTGCCTTGTAAGCTATCGCGGGGCAAGCCCGCTCCCACCGGCATATCACAGCCCCGGTGGGAGCGGGC
>JBOICD010000554.1:0-2371 GCA_050739855.1 Pseudomonas sp. | reverse complement strand
GCGGGGCAAGCCCGCTCCCACAGGGTGATGTAGTGCCGGTGGGAGCGGGCTTGCCTCGCGATAGAAGTGTAAGAGGACAATGCCGTCGCTGTCTGTCGCGTGCCTCGCGCTAGTTGTCGCCAGACTCTTGTCGCAAAACCCGGGGCGCACAGCCGAACGTTTTGAGCATGGCGGCAGAAAAGGCGCTTTGCGAGCTGTAGCCGACCCGGCTGGCGATTTCGCCGATGGCCAGCTCCGTCTCGGCCAGCAGCCTGCGCGCTTGCAGTAGCCGGCGTTGGCGGATGTAGTCCATGGGCGTCATCGACGCTTCGGCGATGAAGCGCGCATGCAAACGTGCACTGGAAAGCCCGGCCAAACAGGCCAGGTCGGCAACCTGCAACGGGTAAGCGGCATTTTGCTCGATGTACGCGTCGAAGCTGGCAAAGGGCAGTTGCTTCTGTACAGTGAGCGGGCGTGGCGCGCTGTTCAGGCTGGCCAGCAACAACACTGCGCCCTGTTGGGCAATCAGCGGGTCGGTCACCGGGCCGGCCGCCAGCCAGTCGACCAGTTGCTGTTGGTGGTTGTTCAGCATCAGCGAACCGCGACGCTCCAGTAGCCGTTGGCTGGCCGCGGCCTGTTCGCCCAGGCTGCGTTCAAGCCAGGCTTCACCTGGTACATCAAAGACCAGGCAATCGCTGCCACTGACGCTGCCGCAGGTATGGTGGGCGCCGCCCGGCACCACGATCAAACCCTGACGCTCGATCCGGGCGCCACGACCGTCAAGTTCGAAGTCCAGTTGCCCGCGCAAGCCGAACACCAATTGTGGATGCTCATGGCTGTGGGCGATCAGGTCGTCTGTGTAGTGACGCAGGGAGAGAATCGAGCCGCTGCTCATTGCCGTGTCCTCCAGGCAGTGGTCGCAGTGTACAGGGTCAGACAAGGCGCTGGGGTGTCATCAGATCGACGTTGTTTCGTCACGTTCGTTTCATTGCCCGCTGGCACGCTCGGCAAAACTGCCCCGGAGTCAGCCCATGAGCCATGCCGAGCTAGTCAAACCCACGCGTAAGCAACGTGTGCGCACGTTATGGATCTCAGACGTGCACCTGGGAACACGCGATTGCCAGGCCGAGCACTTGTCGCAGTTCCTCAAGGGCTATCAGGCCGATCAGATCTACCTGGTCGGCGACATCATCGATGGCTGGAAACTGCGCAGTGGCATGTACTGGCCGCAGGCGCATACCAACGTTATCCGCCGCTTGCTGACCATGAGCAAGCGCGGCACCGAGGTGATCTATGTCACCGGCAATCACGACGAATTCCTGCGGCGTTACTCCAAGCTGGTGCTGGGCAATATCCGCCTGGTCGATCAGGCCGAGCACCTGACCGCCGATGGTCGGCGTTTGCTGGTGATTCACGGCGATCAGTTCGATGTAATCACCCGGTACCACCGCTGGCTGGCTTTTCTCGGCGATTCAGCCTACGAGTTCACCCTGACCCTCAACCGCTGGCTCAACCATTGGCGCGCCCGTTATGGCTATGGCTACTGGTCGTTGTCGGCGTACCTCAAGCACAAGGTCAAGACGGCAGTCAGTTTCATCAGTGACTTTGAAGAGGCGATTGCCCATGAGTGCGTCAAGCGCGGTTTCCATGGTGTGGTCTGCGGGCACATTCACCATGCTGAAATCCGCAAGGTCGGCGAGGTCGACTACTTGAATTGTGGTGACTGGGTCGAGTCGTGCACGGCGCTGATCGAGCATTGGGACGGCAGCATCGAGCTGTACCGCCTGGCCGACGCCCAGGCGCGCGAAGCGCAGCGTCTGGCCGATCTGCAATGGGTCGAGCCGCGCTGACCCGGCCTTGCGCGCCGAAATCAGAAGGATACTTTACCGCGCAGCATGTCGCGGTACATGGCGAAATCACCAAGGAGGCTGTAGAGCGGGTGTTTGAAGGTGGCGGGGCGGTTCTTCTCGTAAAAGAAATGGCCGACCCAGGCAAATCCGTAGCCGGCAAACGGCAGCGCCAACAATACCACCCACTTGCCACTGGCCAGGGTGTAGGCGAGCAGGGCGATGACCAGAGTGGTACCGACGAAGTGCAGGCGCCGACACGTCGGGTTGCTGTGCTCTTGCAGGTAATACGGGTAGAACTCGGAAAAACTGCGAAATGGCTGATCACTGTTCACGATGCAGCTCCTGAAGCGCTCAATACTGATGAAGATAGACGGCGTGGAGCCTGAACTGAGTCTAGAGTGAGTTAAATTGCCAGGCAGTGACAATAAGCGCCAATTGAGTATCCTTTGAGTTCGCCGCAGGAACGGTCAGTTCGAACATAAGAAGCCAGCCATGAACGAGAGAACCACGTCAGCAAGCTGGGCATCAGGGATCGTCAAGGC
>JBOICD010000553.1:0-2392 GCA_050739855.1 Pseudomonas sp. | reverse complement strand
GCACCCGTTCGACATGGACGATGAAGCGATTCGCGAATTCGCCCCGCGCGGCATCATCCTGGCCGGCGGCCCCGAGTCCGTGCATGAAGCCGACAGCCCACGCGCGCCACAGGCCGTCTGGGACCTGGGCGTGCCGGTGTTCGGTATCTGCTACGGCATGCAGACCATGGCCGAGCAACTGGGCGGCAAGGTTGAAGGTTCCCAGCTGCGCGAGTTCGGCTACGCCCGTGTTGATGTAGTCGGCAAGAGCCGCCTGCTCGATGGCATCGAAGATCACGTCGATGCCGACGGCGTATTGGGCCTGGACGTGTGGATGAGCCACGGTGACAAGGTCACCCGCATTCCGCAGGAGTTCCACATCCTGGCCAGCACCCCGAGCTGCCCGATCGCCGGCATGGCCGACGACACCCGCGGCTACTACGGCGTGCAGTTCCACCCGGAAGTGACCCACACCAAGCAGGGCGGCCGCATCCTCTCGCGCTTCATCCTCGACATCTGCGGCTGCGAAGCCCTGTGGACTCCGTCGAAGATCGCCGAAGACGCGATTGCCCAGGTGCGTGCCCAGGTCGGTAGCGACAACGTCCTGCTCGGCCTGTCCGGCGGCGTCGACTCCTCGGTTGTAGCCGCGCTGCTGCACAAGGCCATCGGCGACCAGCTGACCTGCGTCTTCGTCGACAACGGCCTGCTGCGCCTGCACGAAGGTGAGCAAGTGATGGCCATGTTCGCCGAGAACATGGGCGTCAAGGTGATCCGTGCCAACGCTGAAGAGCAGTTCCTGACCAACCTTGCCGGTGAGTCGGACCCTGAGAAGAAGCGCAAGATCATCGGCCGCACCTTCATCGACGTATTCGATGCCGAGTCGACCAAGCTGCACAACATCAAGTACCTGGCCCAGGGCACCATCTACCCTGACGTGATCGAGTCGGCTGGCGCCAAGAGCGGCAAGGCTCACGTGATCAAGTCGCACCACAACGTTGGTGGTCTGCCGGAAGAGATGAACCTCAAGCTGGTCGAGCCGCTGCGCGAGCTGTTCAAGGACGAGGTCCGTCGCCTCGGTCTGGAGCTGGGCCTGCCGTACGACATGGTCTACCGTCACCCGTTCCCGGGCCCGGGCCTGGGCGTGCGCATCCTCGGTGAGGTGAAGAAGGAATACGCCGACCTGCTGCGTCGTGCCGACCATATCTTCATCGAAGAACTGCGCAAGGCCGACTGGTACCACAAGGTCAGCCAGGCTTTCGTGGTGTTCCAGCCGGTGAAATCGGTGGGTGTGGTCGGTGACGGCCGTCGTTACGCCTGGGTCGTGGCCCTGCGTGCGGTAGAAACCATCGACTTCATGACCGCACGTTGGGCGCACCTGCCTTACGAGCTGCTGGAGACTGTCAGCGGCCGGATCATCAACGAGATCGAAGGTATCTCGCGCGTTACTTACGACGTGTCGAGCAAGCCGCCGGCAACGATTGAGTGGGAATGATCGGATGCCCGGCGCAGACCGGCACCAACTAGCAAAAAACACTCTGAAGCCCGCGTAATTGCGGGCTTTTTTGTTTTCGGGTCTGGCACTGTCTGGCAGCTTCTGCATCGCCAAGCACCGGTTTTTTTGTGGCATCGTTGAAGGTATTGACCGGACCCGATGGATCGCAGTGCGCAAGTCGTCATGCACCCAAGCTCGACGCCCAGGAATGGGGGCCTGAATCGTGGCGACCGATATCCCTAATAACACAAACTTAAATAATACTGGGTTAGCGCAATCCCTATGCTATTGGGAGTAGGCCTCACGCTAGGCCACGCTGTAGAGTCAATAATCGCTGTGCCGCAGAAACTATGACTTTTCAGAATTCCAATAATCGCAAAACACGCTAAAGATAAGTTTGCAGGTGGTTTGCGTCTTGTCTAATCTTATTGCGCACTGTTTCAATGGTTCTAAGACCGCATTTGTTGTGTAATTCAACGACGTTTTTCAGGTGGTAGTTGACACGCTGTTCAATCAATCCGTAGCGTGCATTCAAGCGGAAAACTATTGATGGCCAATTTAACGATAGACCTGCAGGACGGCTTTTCGAAAGAGAGGATCGTTGTGAGCATTGCTGGACGTTTGCTTTTTCAGCAAGAGAATCTTTCCACTCGTACTCAGATCGGGCTCGCCGCATCATTTTCCACAAGGGTGGCCGGAGGATTGGTTATCCTGAGTTTTCTATTTCCTGATCGCAGTGACAAGCCCCAAACGCTGTCTCTGACAATTCACGACGATACGTATCTTGGCGTTTCGTTGAATGCTGAAGGTTTGATTGTTTCGAAGACGTCAAATGCGCCCTTCATGTATGCGTGATATTACCATTAAGACAGTGCATTCCTTAACCTTGCAAAGGAGATATCAACATGCAAAAGTTAACTC
>JBOICD010000552.1:0-2400 GCA_050739855.1 Pseudomonas sp. | reverse complement strand
TCTGGCCGAAGGGCAGAAGCTGATCTCGATGATCATTCCGGAGGAGGGCAGCCAGATCCTCACCGCCTCCGAGCGTGGTTATGGCAAGCGTACCGAAATCGGCGAGTTCCCCGAGTACAAGCGTGGCGGCCAGGGCGTTATCGCCATGGTCAGCAACGAGCGTAACGGTCGCCTGGTCGGTGCCGTGCAGGTGCAGGATGGCGAGGAAATCATGCTGATTTCCGACCAGGGCACCTTGGTCCGCACCCGCGTCGGCGAGGTTTCCAGCCTGGGTCGTAATACCCAGGGCGTGACCCTGATCAAGCTGGCCAGCGACGAGACCCTGGTGGGTCTGGAGCGTGTCCAGGAGCCATCCGAAGAGGAAGGCGACGAGGACTACGAGGCCGATGCTGACGCCGTTGAATCACCAGAGGCCCAGGCCGCTGGCGACGAAGAGGCGCCGCAGGAATAACCTATACAGTAGCGTAACCCTGGTGGGGTAGCCGGCGTGGTGCAGTCTTCGCGCCGCCCGGCTGGCCCCACGGACATCATGAGCAGAGCGAGAGTGGATGTGAGCAAACGAGCCTTTAACTTCTGCGCAGGCCCTGCTGCGCTTCCCGACGCTGTCCTGCAGCGCGCCCAGGCCGAAATGCTGGACTGGAATGGCAAGGGTTTGTCCGTGATGGAGATGAGTCACCGTAGCGACGACTACGTGGCCATTGCCGAGAAGGCCGAGCAGGACCTGCGCGACCTGATGTCCATTCCCGCCAACTACAAGGTGCTGTTCCTGCAGGGGGGGGCGAGCCAGCAGTTCGCCGAAATTCCGCTGAACCTGCTACCTGAGAATGGTACTGCCGACTATATCGAAACCGGTATCTGGTCGAAGAAAGCCATTGAAGAAGCTCGTCGCTTTGGCAACATCAACGTTGCTGCCAACGCCAAATCTTCCGATTACCTGAGCATTCCTGGTCAAAACGAGTGGAACCTGACGCCGGGCGCCGCCTATGTGCACTATGCCTCGAACGAGACCATCGGTGGTCTGCAGTTCGACTGGGTGCCGCAGACCGGTGACGTGCCGCTGGTGGTCGACATGTCTTCGGACATCCTTTCGCGTCCGGTCGACGTCTCCGACTTCGGCCTGATCTATGCCGGCGCCCAGAAAAACATCGGCCCGAGCGGCCTGGTGGTGGTGATCGTGCGTGAAGACCTGATCGGTCGTGCCCGCAGCAGCTGCCCGACCATGCTCGACTACAAGGTCGCGGCCGACAACGGTTCGATGTACAACACGCCGGCTACCTACTCCTGGTATCTCTCGGGCCTGGTCTTCGAGTGGCTCAAGGAGCAGGGCGGTGTTGATGCGATGGAGAAGCGCAACCGCGCCAAGAAAGACCGTCTGTACGGCTTTATCGACAGCAGCGACTTCTACAGCAACCCGATCAGCGTCAATGCCCGTTCGTGGATGAACGTGCCGTTCCGTCTGGCCGACGAGCGCCTGGACAAGGCCTTCCTTGCCGGTGCTGATGCCCGTGGCTTGCTCAACCTCAAAGGCCACCGTTCGGTGGGCGGCATGCGTGCCTCGATCTACAACGCTCTGGGCCTGGACGCCGTGGAAGCGCTGGTAGCCTACATGGCGGAATTCGAGAAGGAGCACGGCTGATGTCGGAGCAGGAACTCAAGGCGCTGCGGGTGCGCATTGACAGCCTCGACGAGAAAATCCTCGAGCTGATCAGTGACCGTGCCCGCTGCGCGCAGGAAGTGGCGCGGGTCAAGACCGCGACCCTGGCTGAAGGCGAGACGCCGGTGTTCTACCGGCCCGAGCGCGAGGCGCAGGTGCTCAAGCGCGTGATGCAGCGCAACCAGGGGCCGTTGGGCAACGAAGAAATGGCCCGCCTGTTCCGCGAAATCATGTCCTCCTGCCTGGCCCTTGAGCAGCCGCTCAAGGTCGCCTACCTGGGGCCTGAGGGTACCTTTACCCAGGCCGCGGCGATGAAGCACTTCGGCCACGCCGTGATCAGCAAGCCGATGGCGGCCATCGACGAGGTGTTCCGCGAAGTGGCCGCCGGCGCAGTCAACTTCGGCGTGGTGCCGGTGGAAAACTCCACCGAAGGTGCGGTCAACCACACCCTCGACAGCTTCCTCGAACACGACATGGTCATCTGTGGCGAAGTCGAGCTGCGTATTCACCACCACCTGCTGGTGGGTGAAAACACCAAGACCGACAGCATCAGCCGCATTTACTCTCACGCCCAGTCCCTGGCGCAGTGCCGCAAATGGCTGGACGCCCACTACCCGAACGTCGAGCGCGTTGCGGTGTCGAGCAATGCCGAGGCGGCCAAGCGGGTCAAGGGTGAGTGGAACTCGGCGGCTATCGCCGGTGACATGGCCGCAGGTCTGTATGGCCTGACGCGTCTGGCCGAGAAG
>JBOICD010000551.1:0-2401 GCA_050739855.1 Pseudomonas sp. | reverse complement strand
ACCTTGTCGAGGTTCTCGCAAATGCCGCCATAGACCGCCGCAGGCGTGGCGAAGTAAGCGATCAGCTGGCTGTCGTCGTCGACCTGCTCGGCCAGCGCCGAATAATCCTCGGCCTTGAGGAAGTCGACGTGCAGATAGCGCAAGCGCGCGAGAAAACGCTGCAACACCAATGTCTCGATCTGCCCTTGCGGGACAAACTCTCGCAGATGCGCCTCGATCGATGCCAGGTGCTCTTCGACACTGCCCGGCTCGCGGGCCAGCGCCAGCACACGGGTATCAGCGTGCAGCAGGTCGGCGCGGTCGAGCTGGTAAAGCGCGGGAAACAGCTTGCGCAAAGCCAGGTCGCCGAGGGCGCCAAACAGGGCAAAGGTGCAAGGTTCAACGCTGATCGATGCCATGATGTTGGTTCTTTTATCAAGTTGACGTAGAAATACCGTTTTCAATCGCAGTTTTCAAGGAATAATGTAGTAAAAACCACAACATTTTATCCGAAACACAGATTCAAGTGGTGTGCCTCCCATGCCATCAGTACGATAGGCCACCGCGTCAAAAGCCCTCTGCCATCGGCAGCGGGCTGCCTCATCGACCCAAGGACACATACCCATGGACCGCGTGCGAAACCTCCTGGAGCAGATCCAGAGCCGCCTCGAAGAGCTGAACAAGGCTGAGCGCAAAGTCGCCGAAGTCATCCTGCTCAACCCTCAGCAAGCCACCCGCTTCAGTATTGCCGCCCTGGCCCAGGCGGCCAAGGTCAGCGAACCGACGGTGAACCGCTTCTGCCGTTCGTTCGGCGTCAGTGGCTACCCCGAGCTCAAACTGCAGCTGGCGCAGAGCCTGGCCAGCGGCGCCGCTTACGTCAGCCGGGCGGTTGAAGCCGATGATGATCCGGCTTCCTACACCCAGAAGATCTTCGGCAGCGCCATCGCCTCGCTGGACAGTGCCTGCCAGCAACTCGATCCGCAGCTGATCAGCCGCGCCGTCGACATGCTGATCCAGGCCCGGCAGATCCACTTTTTCGGCCTCGGCGCCTCGGCCCCGGTGGCGCTGGATGCCCAGCACAAGTTCTTCCGCTTCAACCTGGCCGTCTCGGCCCACGCCGATGTATTGATGCAGCGCATGCTGGCCTCGGTCGCCCACACCGGCGAGCTGTTCGTCATCATCTCCTACACAGGGCGTACCCGCGAGCTGGTCGAAGTCGCGCGCCTGGCCCGGGAAAACGGCGCCTCGGTGCTTGGCCTGACCGCCGCTGACTCGCCCCTGGCCAAGGCCAGCAGCCTGAGCCTGAACATACCGCTGCCAGAAGACACCGATATTTACATGCCGATGACCTCACGGATCATTCAGCTGACGGTACTCGACGTACTGGCCACCGGCATGACCTTGCGCCGCGGCGTGGACTTCCAGCCACACCTGCGCAAGATCAAGGAAAGCCTCAACGCCAGCCGCTACCCGATCGACGACGAACTCAGCTGAGCAACTGCGCCTGCAACCGCAGGTGTGCCTGTTCACCCGGCGCCAGGCTCAGGCTGTCACTGCTGCCACTGGCTGCCTCGACACAGACGAAACCCAGGGTTTCACTGCTGCTGACGCCCATCAACGGCCGACTGCCCGGGTGCCAGACGATGGTGTCCTCGCTGTCACCGGTATCGATGCTCAGCTGTCGCTGCCAGGCTGGATCGTGCAGTTGCACGGTGGCCGCATTGGGGAACACCCGCTGACAGCCGCCATGGACCTTCAAGGCGCCCTTCTGACGGCAGGCCTGACGGTTCAAGCGGTCGTAGCCCTCAATGTTTTCTAGCCCAGATAGCGCTATCTCAGAAACGTCACTAATACGCCAGTAGGCCAGCAGAGCATGACTCAGCTGACAAGGTTGGCTGTCTTGATGTTCGGTACTGAGCTGCAACTCCATGCGCTTGCCCAACCTGGCCAACAGGTCGACCTGCCAGTCGCACAGCTGCAAACGCCATTTGAGCGTCACGCCCTCTTCGTCTTCACTGCTGTCGATCAACTTCCAGTCGAGCAAACGCGCCCAGCCGTGCGCCGGCCACATGTCTTCGCTGGGATGGCGACCGTACCAGGGCCAGCACACCGGCACACCGCCACGAATGGCGCCGACTTGCGGCCACTGTGCGGCGCACCACAGCCAGGGGCGTTCGCCCGTGGGCTGGAAGTGCAGCAACTGTGCACCCTGGCGGCTAAATACGGCCTGGCACTGGGGATGATCGATGATCAGCACATCGCGCTGCTGATAACGCTCCCACTCGAAGGTCGGTCGCGGCCTCTGCGAGGTGAAGAAGCGTTGTAGCGGGTGCTCGGGCATAACGTGAGACTCTTGTTGTTAGTTGGGGCCATCGCGGGGCAAGCCCGCTCCCACCGTGTGGGAGCGGGCTTGCCCCGCGAT
>JBOICD010000550.1:0-2401 GCA_050739855.1 Pseudomonas sp. | reverse complement strand
CCCACAGGTTATCCAAAACCCTGTGGGAGCGGGCTTGCCCCGCGATGTTTTTCAGGTCAGGCCGAAACCGGCGTTGGCGCGCGACGCACGTCCGGTTGTTTCCACGAATCGGCAGCGCTTTCCTCGATGGCCTGCTGGACCGCCCGGCGGCGACGCTCTTCGGCCTGACGGCTGAAGTACCAGACCATGA
The DNA here is from genome assembly GCA_050739855.1 of Pseudomonas sp. Classification (GTDB taxonomy): domain Bacteria; phylum Pseudomonadota; class Gammaproteobacteria; order Pseudomonadales; family Pseudomonadaceae; genus Aquipseudomonas. Next base: position 2,211 of record JBOICD010000550.1, on the reverse strand, counting down.
AGGTCACCAGCGACACCGACAGCAGGATCAGGCTGGCCACGGCGTTGATCTCCGGCTTCACGCCCAGACGCACAGCCGAGAAGACTTCCATCGGCAAGGTGGTCGAGCCCGGGCCGGACACGAAGCTGGCCAGTACCAGGTCGTCCAGCGACAGCGCGAAGGACATCATGCCGCCCGCCGCCAGCGAGGGCGCGATCATCGGGATGGTGATCAGGAAGAACACCTTCCATGGCTTGGCACCCAGGTCCATGGCCGCTTCCTCGATGGACAGATCCAGCTCACGCAGACGTGCCGACACCACCACCGCCACATAGGCAGCACAGAAGGTGGTATGCGCGATCCAGATGGTCACGATACCGCGTTCCTGCGGCCAGCCGATCATCTGCGCCATGGCCACGAACAGCAGCAACAGCGACAGACCGGTAATCACCTCAGGCATTACCAGCGGTGCGGTGACCAGGCCACCGAACAGGGTACGGCCCTTGAAGCGCGTCACCCGGGTCAGCACGAAGGCGGCCAGGGTGCCCAGCGCCACGGCAGCGATCGCGGTGTAGCAGGCGATCTCCAGCGAGCGCATCACCGAGCCCATCAACTGGCTGTTGTCGAGCAGGCCGACGTACCACTTCACCGACCAGCCGCCCCAGACTGTCACCAGTTTCGAGGCGTTGAACGAGTAGATCACCAGGATCAGCATGGGCAGGTAGATGAACAGCAAGCCCACAATCAACATCAGCTTGGAGAAACTGAAACGCTTCATGCCCTGCCCTCCATCTCTTTGGCCTGACTACGGTTGAAGAGCAGAATCGGCACGATCAGGATCGCCAGCATCACCACCGCCAGGGCGGAAGCCACCGGCCAGTCACGGTTGTTGAAGAACTCTTGCCAGAGCACTTTACCGATCATCAGGGTTTCCGGACCGCCGAGCAGTTCCGGGATAACGAACTCACCGACCACCGGAATGAACACCAGCATGCAGCCGGCGATGATGCCGTTCTTCGACAACGGCACGGTGATCTTCCAGAAGCTGTTGAAGGTGCTCGACCCCAGGTCCGACGCGGCCTCAAGCAGGCTCTGGTCGTGTTTGACCAGGTTGGCGTAGAGCGGCAGGATCATGAACGGCAGGTACGAATAGACCACACCGATGTAGACCGCCAGGTTGGTATTGAGGATCTGCAACGGTTGGTCGATCAGGCCCAGCCACATCAGGAAGCTGTTGAGCAGGCCGTTGTTGCTGAGAATGCCCATCCAGGCATAAACGCGGATCAGGATCGCGGTCCAGGTCGGCATCATGATCAGTAGCAGCAGGACCGTCTGGGTCTCCTTGCGTGCGTTGGCGATGGCATAGGCCATCGGATAGCCGATCAGCAGGCACAACAGTGTGCTGAAGAAGGCCATCTTCAACGAGCCCAGGTACGCCGAGATGTACAGCTCATCCTGAGTCAACAGGCCGTAGTTGGCCATGTTCAACACCAGCTGCAGCTTGTCTTCGACGTAGCTGTAGATTTCGGTGTACGGCGGGATCGCCACGTCCGCTTCAGCGAAGCTGATCTTCAGGACGATGAAGAACGGCAGCATGAAGAACAGGAACAGCCAGATGAACGGCACGCCGATCACCAGATGACGCCCTTCAGGCTTTATTCGGTTGAAGGCTCGCTTGAGCTTGCGCATGTTCATGACCGCAGTACCACGCCGCTGTCGTCTTCCCACCAGACGTAAACCTGGTCGTCCCAGGTCGGTCGGGTGCCCTGGCGTTCGGCGTTGGCGACGAACGACTGGACGACCTTGCCGCCAGGCAGCTCGACGTAGAACACCGAGTGGCCACCGAGGTAGGCGATGTCGTGAACCTTGCCGCGCGACCAGTTGTGTTCGCAGGTCGGCTGCTGAGTGGTCACCAGCAGTTTTTCCGGGCGCAGTGCATAGGTGATGCGCTTGTCTTCCACCGAGGTGGTAACACCGTGGCCGACGTAGATCTTGCGCTCGAGTTCCGGGCTGGCAATGACCGCGTGACCTTCGGCATCGTCGACCACTTCACCCTCGAACAGGTTGACGTTGCCGATGAATTCGCAGACCAGGCGGCTGGTCGGGGTCTCGTAGATGTCGATCGGGCTGCCGATCTGGGCGATCCAGCCCAGGTGCATGATGGCGATGCGCTGGGCCATGGTCATGGCCTCTTCCTGGTCGTGGGTCACCATCACGCAGGTCACGCCGACC
>JBOICD010000549.1:0-2402 GCA_050739855.1 Pseudomonas sp. | reverse complement strand
ACTTCCAGGATAACCGCGGTAGCGCCCGCGTCATCCGCTACGGCACCGCCAACCGCGAAGGCGGCCTGCAGCAGGTACAAGCCACCGAAGGCAGCCCGGCACTGATCCAGGTCGGTCAGAGCATTCCGATCACCAGCACCAGCACCGACGGCTTTGGCCGCGTGCAAAGTGACACCGAATACCGCAACGTCACCCAGGGCTTTTACGTCACCGCGAGCGTCAGCGGCGACACCGTCAACCTGAACATCAGTACCAACAATGACCGGATGAGCCTGGAGCGTCCTGATGTAGTGAAGGTTCAAAGTACCGACACAAAAGTCAGCGGCAAGCTCGGTGAATGGATCACCCTGGCCGGGGTCAACCAGCAGAGCCAGTCCGAACGCAGTGCTTCAGCCCTCAGTTACAGCACCCAGCGCGGTGAGAACATGACTTTGCGGGTAAAAGTCGACGCACTGGACTGAACCCAGACAAATCAAGGCCTCGACCAAAGGCCTCGGAACTGACCGGTGAGTCGCATTAGACCAAAGATGTAGTGGATTGAAAAAAGCACTACAAAACATTTGACGACCTCAAATCGCCGAGGCATGATGGCCCCGCTCCCGCTAATCAGAGGCCCTGGCAAGGGCCTTCGAGCCGCGCTCTAACCTACCCACCTGAGCCGGATCGTGTCTGTACAGCCCACAAGGCAGTTTGACGAGATTGCGACTGGAACGAAGTTGTCCCGAGGGACGGAAGCGCATCAAGAGGCACCCGGCAGCACTGTTTACTGCAGCTCGGCAACCACGAGCCACCCTGCAGCGAATACCTCGCCCACGCCTGCTCACTTCCCCTCTTCGAGCCCCATCGTTCGACCGTCGCATATATCGCTGAACGACTTACGCCAGGCTTCTGATCTGCGCTGTGTGAGCGAGAATTTTTCCAAGACCGATGCGACGAGGTTTATTTCCATGGCACTGACACGCGAACAGCAAATTGCAGCCCTCGAAAAAGACTGGGCCGAAAACCCGCGCTGGAAAGGCGTGACCCGTACCTATACCGCCGCTGATGTCGTACGTCTGCGTGGCTCGGTCCAGCCTGAGCACACCCTGGCCCGCATGGGTGCCGAGAAGCTGTGGAAGCTGGTCACCCAGGGTGCACACCCATCCTTCCGCCCGGAAAAAGATTTCGTCAACTGCATGGGCGCCCTGACCGGCGGCCAGGCTGTTCAACAGGTTAAAGCCGGTATCCAGGCTATCTACCTGTCCGGCTGGCAAGTGGCTGCCGACAACAACTCGGCCGAGTCCATGTACCCAGACCAGTCGCTGTACCCGGTTGACTCGGTGCCAACTGTGGTCAAGCGCATCAACAACTCGTTCCGTCGCGCCGACCAGATCCAGTGGAAAGCCGGCAAGAACCCAGGCGATGACGGCTACATCGACTACTTCGCGCCGATCGTGGCTGACGCCGAAGCCGGTTTCGGCGGCGTACTGAACGCCTACGAGCTGATGAAGAACATGATCGAAGCAGGCGCCGCCGGCGTTCACTTCGAAGACCAGCTGGCCTCGGTGAAAAAATGCGGCCACATGGGCGGCAAGGTACTGGTTCCAACCCAGGAAGCCGTTCAGAAGCTCAACGCTGCCCGTCTGGCAGCCGACGTTGCCGGTGTACCGACCATCATCCTGGCCCGTACCGACGCCAACGCCGCTGACTTGCTGACCAGCGACTGCGACCCGTACGACCAGCCATTCGTGGTCGGCGAACGCACCCAGGAAGGTTTCTACAAGGTTCGCGCCGGCCTGGATCAAGCCATTGCCCGCGGCCTGGCTTACGCTCCATACGCCGACCTGATCTGGTGTGAAACCGCCAAACCGGACCTGGACGAAGCCCGCCGCTTCGCCGAAGCGATCAAAAAGGAATACCCGGACCAGATCCTGTCCTACAACTGCTCGCCTTCTTTCAACTGGAAGAAGAACCTGGACGACGCGACCATCGCCAAGTTCCAGCGCGAGCTGTCGGCCATGGGCTACAAGCACCAGTTCATTACCCTGGCCGGTATCCACAACATGTGGCACGGCATGTTCAACCTGGCGCACGACTACGCCCGCAACGACATGACCGCTTACGTGAAACTGCAGGAACAAGAGTTCGCTGACGCCTCGAAAGGCTACACCTTCGTCGCTCACCAGCAGGAAGTCGGCACCGGCTACTTCGACGACATGACCACCGTGATCCAGGGTGGCAAGTCTTCGGTAACCGCACTGACCGGCTCGACCGAAGAAGAGCAGTTCCACTGATCGCTGATCGATTGCTGAAATTCGGGTAACAGACAAAACTCGGAGCCTGTGATAGGGCTCCGGGTTTTGTTTTTTGTAGCGGTGGGAGCGGGCTTGCCCCGCGATGCGATATGACTGACACGGCGCAAT
>JBOICD010000548.1:0-2412 GCA_050739855.1 Pseudomonas sp. | reverse complement strand
GCCGAGCGTTTTAGTGCAGTCGAGCAACCCTTCTGGGATCGGCTTGACGCGCTGAGCGAAGAAAATGAAGGCGCTTATCTGGAACAGGCTAATCAACTGGCCAACGAGCGGGAACAGGCGCTCAAGGCGTTGGCACTGGACCTGACCCGTGAGGCGCTGGCCGCTGACCGGGCTGGCGAAGGGGGCAATTGAAACCAGCCTCGGGGCACGGCCAAACCAGTCATCCAGTTTGACAGCTTTGGCCATTGTCCCTGAGGCCGTCCGGCGCGACTATCGTCAGATTCATGGTGCTATTCCAACAATAAGAACCAGGAGTCTGACGATGCGTGATTACGCTGTGGCCGCAAGCGGCTTCGACTATCCCCGGGTGGCCAGCGCAACCCTGTATGGCAGTCTCGATGCGCTCAATGCCTGTGTCGAATGCTGTGACCGGCATGTCGGCGGCAATCGTGTTGCACTGAACTGGGAGGGCCGCGATGGTAGCAGCGCCCAGTACAGCTTCGAGCAGTTGCAACAGTCCGCCGCGCGCCTGGCCAATGTGCTCAAGGCCCAGGGGGTGGGTGCCGGGGACCGGGTCGCCGGGTTGATGCCGCGTACCGCCGAGTTACTGATCACCGTACTGGCCACCTGGCGCTTGGGCGCGGTTTATCAACCCTTGTTCACAGCCTTCGGGCCTAAAGCCATCGAGCACCGGCTGGAGCAGTCGGGCGCCAAGGTAGTGGTCACCGAGCCGCTCAATCGCAGCAAGCTTGACGATGTGCATGGGTGCCCGACGATCATCTGCGTTGGTGCCCGGGACGGATCCGCTGATGTCGACTTCCACACGGCGCTGGCGGCTGCCGGTGATCGCTGCGAGCCTGTGTTGCTGAGCGCCGACGCGCCGTTCCTGCTGATGTTCACCTCCGGCACCACCGGCCCGGCCAAGCCGCTGGAAGTGCCGTTGCGTGCCATCGTCGCCTTCCAGGGCTACATGCGCGATGCCATCGATTTGCGTCCTGAAGACAATTTCTGGAATCTCGCCGACCCGGGCTGGGCCTATGGTCTTTACTACGCCGTGACCGGACCGCTGGCACTGGGCCATTCCACGACCTTCTTCGATGGTCCGTTCAGCGTTGAAAGCACCTGCCGGGTCATCAACAAATACGCCATCAGCAATCTGGCTGGCTCGCCTACCGCCTATCGTCTGTTGATCGCAGCCGGCAGCGAATTCAGCGCGCCGATCAAGGGCCGTCTGCGGGTGGTCAGCAGCGCTGGCGAGCCGCTCAACCCGGAAGTCATCCGCTGGTTTGCCGACGAGCTGGGGGTGACCATTCACGACCATTACGGGCAAACCGAGCTGGGCATGGTGCTGTGCAACCACCATGGCCTGCAGCACCCGGTGCACCTGGGGTCGGCGGGGTTTGCCATTCCCGGGCACCGCATCGTCGTTCTGGATGAGCAGGCCAACGAGCTGCCGGCCGGCCAACCAGGAATTCTTGCTGTGGACCGCGAACGGTCGCCATTGTGCTGGTTCGCGGGCTATCACGGCTTGCCGACCAAATCCTTCGTCGGCAAGTACTACCTCAGCGGTGACACTGTCGAGCTCAACAGTGACGGCAGTATCAGTTTTGTCGGCCGCAGTGATGATGTGATTACCACCTCCGGTTACCGGGTTGGCCCCTTCGATGTCGAGAGTGCCCTGATCGAGCACCCGGCAGTGATCGAGGCTGCCGTAGTTGGCAAGCCAGACCCGGAGCGTACCGAACTGATCAAGGCCTTCGTGGTGCTGGCTGGTGGTCAGCAGCCCAGCGAGGAGCTGGCTGAGGCACTGAAACAGCATGTGCGTCAGCGTCTGTACGCTCACGCTTATCCACGCGAAATCGAATTTGTCAGCGAGCTGCCCAAGACCCCGAGCGGCAAGCTGCAGCGTTTCATCCTGCGCAACCAGGAAATAGCCAAACAACAAGCTGCGCTGGCCTCGACCGCCGGCGCCTGAGGAAAGACCATCATGCAGATTGCCAACAAGAACTTCATCGTCAGCGGCGCCGCCTCAGGTCTGGGAGCTGCTACCGCGCAGATGCTCATCGAGGCCGGTGCCCAGGTGATGCTGGTCGACCTCAATGCTGAAGCCGTAGCCGCCAAGGCCCAGGAGCTGGGCGCCAAGGCGCGCTTTGCGGTCGCCGACATCAGCCAGGAAGCCGCCGCCAAAGCCGCGGTGGATGCTGCGATTGGCGCTTTCGGCAGCCTCCATGGGCTGATCAACTGCGCTGGCATCGTCGGCGCCGAGAAGGTCCTGGGCAAGAACGCTCCGCACGGTCTGGAAAGCTTCAGCCGGGTGATCAACGTCAACCTGATTGGCAGCTTCAACCTGCTGCGCCTGGCCGCTGCGGCCATGGCCGAAGGCGAAGCGACGGCCGAGGGTGAGCGCGGGGT
>JBOICD010000547.1:0-2422 GCA_050739855.1 Pseudomonas sp. | reverse complement strand
GCCCCGCGATGAGGCCGTCAGGAGTGCGACAGTTGCGCATGCTCCTGAGTCTCAAGCACTGACTTGTCCGTCTGCTTGAGCATCTGGCTGGTAATCGCCCCCGCCGTCATCGAACCATTCACGTTCAACGCCGTACGGCCCATGTCGATCAGCGGTTCAACCGAGATCAGCAAAGCCACCAGTTCTACTGGCAAGCCCATGGCCGGCAGTACGATCAGCGCAGCGAAGGTTGCACCGCCACCGACACCGGCGACACCCGCCGAGCTTAGGGTCACGATAGCCACCAGCGTGGCGATCCACAGCGGGTCCAGTGGATTGATGCCTACGGCTGGCGCCACCATCACCGCCAGCATCGCCGGGTACAGACCGGCACAACCGTTCTGGCCGATGGTCGCGCCGAACGAAGCGGCGAAGCTGGCAATCGACTGCGGAATGCCCAGGCGCAGGGTTTGTGCCTCGATGCTCAGCGGGATGCTGGCAGCGCTGGAGCGGCTGGTGAAGGCAAAGGTCAGTACCGGCCAGACCTTGCGGAAGAAGCGCAGCGGGTTGACGCCGCTGATCGCCAGCAACACACCGTGCACCACGAACATCAGGCCCAGGCCGATGTAAGACACCACGACAAAACTGCCGAGCTTGAGGATGTCGTCCAGGTTCGAGCTGGCCACCACCTTGGTCATCAGCGCCAGCACGCCATACGGGGTGAGCTTCATCACCAGACGCACCAGGCGCATCACCCAGGCCTGCAGGGTGTCGATGGCGGCCAGGGCGCGGTTGCCCTTTTCCGCGTCATCCTTGAGCAGTTGCAGGGCAGCCATGCCGAGGAACACGGCAAAGATCACCACGCTGATGATCGAGGTCGGCTTGGCCCGGGCCAGGTCGCCTACCGGGTTGCTGGGGATGAACGACAGCAGCAACTGCGGGATATTCAGCTCGGCGACCTTGCCCACGTAGTCGCTCTGGATCGCCTGCATCCGCGCGGTTTCGGCGGTGCCGGCGACCAGGCCTTCGGCGGTCAGGCCGAACAGGTTGGTCAGCACGATACCGATCAGCGCGGCAATCGCCGTAGTGAACAGCAGGGTGCCGATGGTCAGGAAGCTGATCTTGCCGAGCGACGAGGCATTGTGCAGGCGGGCCACGGCGCTGAGGATCGAGGCGAAGATCAGCGGCATGACGATCATCTGCAGCAACTGCACATAGCCGTTACCGACCAGATCGAGCCAGCTGATGGTGGCCTTGAGCACCGGGTTACCAGCGCCATAGATGGCGTGCAGGGCAGCCCCGAACAGCACACCAAGAACCAGGCCGACCAGGACTTTCCTGGCCAGGCTCCAGTTGCCATGACGGGTTTGGGCCAGGCCTAGCAGCAACGCCAGGAACGCCAGCAGATTGAGTGACAGCGGCAGATTCATTGAAGCTCCAGAGAAAAAGCGGGGGCATCGCCTCTGTGTGCGATTGCGAACAGAAATGCTAACAGCATGAAAACGAACGAATTTATATCAAAAGGTAATTTGCATAGTCGTTTTTGGAATATAGGCCTGTGGGAGCGGGCTTGTCCCGCGATGCGATGTGACTGACAGCTCGCAATCGCGGGGCAAGCCCGCTCCCACCGGGGATGTTGTTTTGCGGCAGCTAGTGAAGCACCAGGTTCACGCAGTTGTTCCCACAAGATGGATCAGCGTTTGTTCAGGCCCTTGGCCAGACGGTCGCCACCCAGCTGGATCAAGGCCACCAGCACCACCAGCATGACAATCACGGTGAGCATGATCTGGCTGTCGAATCGCTGGTAGCCGTAGCGGTAGGCGATATCGCCCAGGCCGCCAGCACCGATGGCACCGGCCATGGCCGAGGAGTTGATCATGGTCACCAGGGTGATGGTGAAGCCGCCGACAATACCTGGCAGGGCCTCGGGCAGCAGTACGTGCCAGACGATATGCCAGCGTCGGCAGCCCATGGCCTGGGCGGCTTCGATCAGGCCATGGTCGACTTCGCGCAGGCTGACTTCGGCGATCCGCGCAAAGAACGGCGTGGCGGCAATGGTCAGTGGCACCACGGCCGCCCAGACCCCATAGGTAGTACCGACAATCAGGCGGGTAAAGGGGATCAGCGCGACCATCAGGATCAGAAACGGGATCGAGCGGAACAGGTTGACGAAGGCCCCGAGCACCCGGTTCAGGGTCGGTGCCTCGAAGATCCCGCCCTTGCCGCTGGTGACCAGGATCACCGCCAACGGAATTCCGGCCAGTAGGGCGATCAGTGACGACACGCCGGCCATCAACAGGGTATCGAGTACGCCCTGGAGCAAGCGATCAGTCCACATAACCCAGTACCTCTACCTGCGTGGCCCACTGCCGGGCACGTTCGATGACTTGTTCATGGCTATGCGGCGAGTTCGCCACCGACAGCACCAGTTGTCCCAGCGGCC
>JBOICD010000546.1:0-2422 GCA_050739855.1 Pseudomonas sp. | reverse complement strand
GGGCAACACCAGCGGGGAAGCCGTACACCTCAGCCACGAGGCCCAGCAGTTGCAAAAGGTCAGCGACAAGCTGCGCGACCAGCCGATTGTCAACAGCGCCCGGGTGGCGGAGTTGAAGCAGGCGATCGCCGACGGCAGCTACCAGGTCGACAGCAACCGCGTCGCCAGCAAACTGCTTAATTTCGAAGCTCAGCGCTAGCCTCTGGCGCGCTGACTTCAGGACGCTTGAACCAAAGAGCCAGCCATGCACGACACTACCTTGCTGCAATTGATCGAAGATGATTTTGCTCCAGCGCAACAATTGCTTGAATTGCTGCAGACCGAGTCAATCGCCCTGCACGGCCGTGACATGCCGCTGCTGGAAGACATTCTGGCGCGCAAGCAATCGCTGGTAATCCTTCTTGATCAGCAAGGTCGGCGGCGCAGTGAACTGCTTGCAAGCCTTGGCCTGAGCCAGGACCGCGAAGGTGTCGCACAACTGGCCAGCCAGTCATCGCTGGGCGAGTTGCTGCTGCAACAGCTGGATGTACTGGGCAAACTGCTTGCCGACTGCCAGGCCGTCAACGAACGCAATGGCCGCTCGATCCAGCTTCAGCAAAGCACCACAGCCAATCAGATCAGAATCCTCATGGGCGGCGAATCACCGTCGCTGTATGACGCTCGGGGGTCGACCTCGCCCCTTGCCAAGCCACGGGCGCTCAGCCAGGCTTGATTCCCTGTATCAAGGCACGGAACATACTGGCAAAATGCCGTTACTTGCGTGTGTCGTTTTTGCCTGGAGATTGATTACCCGTGTTCAATGAAGCAGAAGCTCCGCAGCCACCAAAGGTGCTCACCACTCCTTTGGAAATCGCCGCCAACTTGCGGTCGCTGCAAGAGAGCCATGACCCGCTGATCATCACCTTCCACGAACGCAGCCAGCGCTTCCAGAGCTATGTGGTCGAAGTTGACCGCGAAAGCAATCGCCTGGCGCTTGATGAAATGGTCCCGCGCGACGGTGAGCGCTATCTGGAGAACGGCGAGCCGTTCCGGGTCGAGGGCTTTCATGATGGTGTGCGTATCGCCTGGGAGTGCAATACCCCGCTGAGCATCAGCGAAGTTGACGGCCATCGCTGCTATCGCGGCGCACTGCCGACCGCAGTGGCCTACCACCAGCGCCGCAATGCCTTCCGTGCCGCACTGAAACTGTCGCAACTGGTCGATATCAAGCTCGACGGCGACAAGCTCAAGGGCAATGGTGAATTGCGCGGCAAGTTGCTGGACATCTCCGCCACCGGCTGCAAGCTGCGCTTCGAAGGCAATGTCGAGGAACGCCTGCAACTGGGCCAGGTCTACGAAAAGTTTGCCTCCGGCGCACCGCTGGGCTTATCCCAGGTCGAGGTGGAGTTGCGTCACCTGCACTTCGAAGAACGCGTCAACACCACCTTCGCGGGTGTGCGCTTTCACAACCTGAACGGGCAGATGCAGCGCAAGATCGAAACCTTTGTCTACCAGTTGCAGCGTGAAGCGCGGCGGTTCGATAAAGACGATTACTGAGTTTCACAGCATCGCGGGGCAAGCCCGCTCCCACCGGATACTTACCATCCCAGTGGGAGCGGGCTTGCCCCGCGATAAAGTTCACACCGGTGCTGGCTTCTCCTCCGTCCCGGCTGCATCACCCTCCTCCTGATCGCTATCCTCCTCGGTATCCTCAGCCGCCACTGGCGCCTGCATCTGATCCTGCACACTCTGCTCATCAACCCGCGGATCGAGTGCGGCCGACAAGGGCGAACCCGCCGCCGGCATGGCCACGTGATTGAGCGGCGCATCGTCGACCTGGTGCAGACCGGTGACCGCCTTCGGCCGAATCCGCCAGACCAGCACCAGAGCAAAGAACACAAAGAAGGCATACAGCATCTGCGTGCCGAAAACCTTCATCAGCACCCCCGCCACCAGCGGCCCGATACTGGCGCCGACACCGTAGGTCACCAACAGCATGGCGGTCAGCGAAACCCGCCGCTCGCTTTCCACATGGTCATTGGAAAAAGCCACCGCCAGGGGATACAGACAGAACTGCAGCAACGACACGGCAAAGCCGGCAGCGAACAAGACAACCAGCGGCACCGTCGGCATGATCGCCAGGGGCAACGCGGCAATCGCCAGGCCCACGGCTACGCTACGGATCAATACCGCGCGATCGTAGCGATCCGACAGCCAGCCCAACGGCCACTGCACCAGCAGGCCGGCAAAGATGCAGCACCCCATGAACAAACCGATGTACTCGGTGCTCAGCCCTTGCTTGGCTGCATACAACGGCGCCAGGCCATAGAAGGAGCCAACGATCAGCCCCGATCCCAGCACCGTGCTCAAAGACTGTGGCACCCGCTTGATAAAGAACCGCGGCTCCATCGGCGCCGGACGCAACGGTGCCGGGTGAATACGC
>JBOICD010000545.1:0-2425 GCA_050739855.1 Pseudomonas sp. | reverse complement strand
GGGCAAGCCCGCTCCTACAGGTTAATAAATACCTGTGGGAGCGGGCTTGCCCCGCGATTTGTCGCTAGAAGAACTTAGAACAGTACGCGGGAACGGATAGTGCCCTTGACGTGTTGCAGTTTTTCTTGCGCCAGATCCGAGTACTCGGCATCAACGTCGATTACCACGTAACCGACTTTCTCGTTGGTCTGCAGGAACTGACCGGAGATGTTGATCGCGTTTTCGGCGAAGACTTTGTTGATCTCGCTGAGTACGCCCGGAATGTTTTCGTGGATGTGCAGCAGACGGTGCTTGCCCGGGTGAGCCGGCAGGGCCACTTCAGGGAAGTTGACCGACGATACGGACGTACCGTTGTCGCTGTACTTGACCAGTTTCTCGGCCACTTCCAGGCCGATGTTGGCCTGGGCTTCGGCGGTGGAACCACCGATGTGCGGGGTCAGGATCACGTTGTCCAGGCCGCGCAGCGGGCTTTCGAACTGCTCGTCGTTGGAGCGTGGCTCGACCGGGAACACGTCGATGGCGGCGCCGATCAGGTGCTTGTCCTTGATCGCATTGGCCAGGTGATCCAGCTCGACCACGGTACCGCGGGCAGCGTTGATCAGGATCGAGCCTTTCTTCATCGCGCGGATTTCTTTCTCGCCGATCATCCATTGGGTGGATGGCAGCTCAGGCACGTGCAGCGAGACGATGTCGGCCAGGCCCAGCAGCTCGTTCAGGCTGGCGACCTGAGTGGCATTGCCCAGTGGCAGTTTGGTCAGCGGGTCGAAGAAGAACACCTGCATGCCAAGGCTTTCGGCCAGGACCGACAGTTGGGTGCCGATCGAACCGTAACCGACGATACCCAGCTTTTTGCCCCGGATTTCGAAGGAGTTGGCCGCGCTCTTGATCCAGCCACCACGGTGGCAGGAAGCGTTTTTCTCCGGGATGCCGCGCAGCAGCAGGATCGCTTCGGCCAGCACCAGCTCGGCGACCGAACGGGTGTTGGAGTACGGCGCGTTGAACACGGCGATACCGCGCTCGCGGGCCGCGTCCAGGTCGACCTGGTTGGTACCGATGCAGAAACAGCCGACAGCGACCAGTTTCTTGGCGCAGTCGAAAACCTCTTCGGTCAGTTGAGTGCGCGAGCGGATGCCGATGAAGTGGGCATCAGCGATCTTTTCTTTCAACTCAGCGTCGGGCAGAGAACCGGTGAGGTACTCGATGCTGGTATACCCGGCGGCCTTGAGGACGTCCACGGCGGATTGGTGGACGCCTTCGAGAAGAAGGAACTTGATCTTGCTCTTATCGAGAGAAGTCTTGCTCATCTGCGTAAACCTGTGTCCCGGAGAAAAATGGCAGGGAAGTGAAGCTCTCGCAGCATCGGCTTAAAGCTCGATCAGCGGGGGGCGTATGCTAGCATGAGTACCCCCCGATACGCCCATCCCTGGCACGTGAAGAGTGCTCAGGGTGACTATGAATAGTTCGAGAGTTCTGTCGATGACCAATTCTGCGTTGCTTGATGAGCTGATGACCCTGGTTGAGCCCGGCAAGATGCTGACCGATGCGGTTTCCCTCGAGACTTACGGCAAGGATTGGACCAAACACTTTGCCCCGGCGCCGCTGGCCATCGTGTTTCCCAAAAGTACCGAACAGGTCCAGGCGATCGTGCGCTGGGCCAACCGGCACAAGGTTGCCCTGGTGCCTTCGGGCGGGCGTACCGGCCTCTCGGCGGCAGCGGTGGCGGCCAATGGCGAAGTGGTCGTGTCCTTCGACTACATGAACCAGATCCTCGCCTTCGATGAATTCGACCGTAGCGTGGTCTGCCAGCCGGGTGTGGTCACCGAGCAACTGCAGAACTTTGCCGAAGACAAGGGCTTGTACTATCCAGTGGACTTCGCTTCTGCAGGTTCAAGCCAGATTGGTGGCAATATCGGCACCAATGCCGGCGGGATCAAGGTGATTCGCTACGGCATGACCCGCAACTGGGTGGCTGGCCTGAAGGTGGTCACCGGCACCGGCGACCTGCTGGAGCTGAACAAGGACCTGATCAAGAACGCCACGGGCTACGACCTGCGCCAGTTGTTCATCGGTGCGGAAGGCACCCTGGGTTTTGTGGTCGAGGCGACCATGCGCCTGGATCGTGCGCCGAACAACCTCACCGCGATGGTTCTCGGTACGCCGGATTTCGACTCGATCATGCCGGTGTTGCACGCCTTCCGCGACAAGCTCGATCTGACGGCCTTCGAGTTCTTTTCTGACAAGGCCCTGGCCAAAATCATGGGCCGTGGCGATGTCCCCGCGCCGTTCGACACCCCGTGCTCGTTCTATGCCCTGCTGGAGTTCGAAGCCAGCAATGAAGAGGTGGCCAATGCCGCGCTGGCTACCTTCGAACACTGCGTGGAGCAGGGCTGGGTGCTCGATGGCGTAATGAGCCAGAGCGAGCAAC
>JBOICD010000544.1:0-2434 GCA_050739855.1 Pseudomonas sp. | reverse complement strand
TGGGCCAGGCCGTGGAAGGTGCCTACCCACATACCAGCGGGGTTGATGCCCATCAACTGCTCGATGCGCTGGCGCATCTCGGCAGCGGCCTTGTTGGTGAAGGTCACCGACAGGATCGAGTGCGGCGAGGCCTGCTCGACCTGGATCAACCAGGCGATGCGGTGCACCAGCACACGGGTCTTGCCGGAGCCGGCACCGGCCAGGACCAACTGACGACCAACGGGGGCTGCTACGGCCTGGCGTTGGGCGTCGTTGAGGGAGTTCAACAGGAGAGAGAGATCATCGCGCATCCGACCATTTTAGGGGCGCGGGCAACCCTTGGGCAAATATACAGTAGAAAAACTTCGTCCTCCCGACTGGCCGGTCACTGTGCTCCAGCCCAAGGCCTGCGCGCTTGAGCGCTTTTCGTCGGAAAATCGCGGAGCAGAATAATGATCCAGAGCAGTTTGGTGCAGGCGTTTGCTTGTGTATGCTCCGTGCACGTTTAGGGCTAACCATTACAAGAACACTGCCTATGACATCGGGTTCCGGCTCCGTCGGCGTGCCACTGCAGACACGCGGGAGTATTCGTAAACAATTCGCTACGCAACTGGCCGTAGAGCGTACCCGTCTGCTCTATCAAGGCTCGTTGCTGCCCACCCTGTTCATGCTGCTCAACGGTCTGGTCTGTGCCTGGTTGCTCTGGAGCCCGGCGCGCTACCTGCAGGTCAGCGTCTGGGTGGTCTGGTTGATGGCGCTGGTGGCCCTGCGGGTTATCCAGGTGGCCGCGTTTGATTCGGCCATGCCTGATCGCCAGGCTCAGCCGACCTGGTGGCGCATGTTTTTGCTGGGCTCGGCGTTCAGTGGCCTGACTCTGGGCAGTGCCGCGATTGCCCTGGTCCCTGTGGGTAACTTTGTGCAGCAGGCCTGGGTGTTTGGCCTGCTGGGGGCGGCGACGCTGTCCGCCAGTATCGCCTATGCCGTCAGCCTGCCGGCTTTCCTCAGTTTCACCTTGCCCTGTCTGCTGCCGCCGATCGCCTTTTTGTTCTGGGGTGGCGACGAACAGCATCGAGGCTGGGGCTGGCTTGGCCTGATTTTGTTGGGGACCTTGTTGGTGGTGGCCTGGCAGGTCAATCGGCTGATCGAGGGCGGACTGCTCAAGCGTTTTCAGAACCAGGCACTGATCGAACATCTGCAGACGGCCCAGCTGCGCAGCGAGCGGCTCAATCAGGCGCTGGCCGGCGAAGTCGAGCAGCGGCGCCTGATCGAGGAGCAATTGCGTGAGGCCCAGGTCGGCCTGGAATCACGAGTCAATCAAGCCAACCATGCGCTAAGCAAAAGTGAACAGCGCCTGGCCCTGGCCCTGGAGGCCAGTGAGTTGGGGTTGTGGGACTGGAACCTGGAGACCGATGAGGTCCACCATACCCAGCTACGCGAATTGTTCGGCCTGGAACCGGCTCCGGTACGCAGCGTTCGCAATGACCTCAAGCCGCGCCTGCATCCAGACGATTTACCGTTGTTGCGCCGCACACTGGTCGAGCACCTCAAAGGGCGCAGCGAGGATTACCGGGTCGAATACCGGGTGCGCCACAGCCAGGGGCATTGGTGCTGGATTGAAGACCGCGGCCGGGCGGTCGAGCACGGCGCCAATGGCAAGGTCGTGCGCATGCTTGGCACGCGCCGCGATGTTTCTGCGCAGAAGGCTCAGGAAGAACAGCAGCGTCTGGCGGCCACGGTATTCGAGGCGGCCAGCGAAGGCATTGCCATTCTTGACCCGGATTTCGTACTGCTGGCGGTCAATCAGGCGTACTGCGAAGTCACTGGCTACTCCCGTGAAGAACTGCTCTCACGCAACGCCCTGGAGCTGCCCAGCAGCCGTGATGCGCGACGCCATAGTCTGGCCATTGAACAGGCTCTGGAGCAGCAGGGGCGCTGGCAGGGTGAGCTGGTTGAAGCACGCAAGAATGGCGACCTGTACCCGCAATGGTTGCAGCTGAACGGGGTACGCGATGCCCGCGGCAACATCAGCCATATTGTCGGCTTCTTCACCGACCTGTCGGCACGCCGTGAGTCGGAGGAGCGCCTGCGCTACCTGGCGCATTACGACGAACTGACCGGGTTGGCCAACCGTGCACTGTTCCGCTTGCGCCTGCACGATGCCGGGCAGCGGGTTCGGCTTAACGGCCGCAGCCTGGCGTTGCTGCACATCGACCTGGACCGCTTCAAGTTGCTCAATGAAAGCCTCGGGCATGAGCTGGCGGACCAACTGCTGAAAAAGATGGCCCAGCGCATTGCCAACGCCGTGCCGGAGGCCGATACCGTGGCGCGCTTGTCCGGCGATGAGTTTGCCGTGCTGTTCGATGGCTACAACAACCTGTCCAGCCTGGTACGGGTGACCACGCGCCTGCTGGACAAACTGCGGGTGCCGCAGCGTCTGGACGGCCATGAAGTAGTG
>JBOICD010000543.1:0-2447 GCA_050739855.1 Pseudomonas sp. | reverse complement strand
ATCCAGAGATACGGGCCCTTTTTTCGTCAGCCGGATCAATTACTTGATCTTGGCTTCCTTGTAGATCACGTGCTTGCGAACAACCGGATCGAATTTTTTGATTTCGATTTTGTCCGGAGTGGTGCGCTTGTTCTTGTCGGTGGTGTAGAAGTGGCCGGTATTAGCGGTCGACACCAGACGGATCAATTCACGCATGATTCTCTCCCTTAGACCTTAGCGCCGTTACGGCGAATGTCGACCAGAACGGCATCGATGCCGCGCTTGTCGATGATGCGCATGCCTTTGGCAGATACGCGCAGACGCACGAAACGCTTCTCGGACTCGACCCAGAAGCGATGATGCTGCAGGTTCGGCAGGAAACGACGACGGGTTTTGTTGTTTGCGTGGGAAATGTTATTCCCGGTTACCGGACCCTTACCGGTAACTTGACAGACTCTCGACATGCCTCAGCCCTCTAAAACCACATGCCCAACCCGGCATGGGTTGGCCGCTTAATCTCTCAGTCTTTGGCGCCAGGCGCCGTGTTTCTTCAGGGTCTTATCGACTCAATCAACAGATGCGACAAGCCGAGCCCCTAGAAAAGAGCGCTGCTTTATACCAGAAAGACCAAAGCACAACAACAGAAGATGTGTTTTGCCTTGCTGGGCGACACGCCGGAGCAGCATAACGACTGGCCCGGCAAGGTGTCGACCACTCGTCGCACGATTGGCAAAAAAGGCTATGGCCATTTCTGGCCCGGCACACTAGGGTAAGACTTTTCCAGACTGCACTGGCAGATGGGCCATCGATCAGCCAAGGATTCCTCATGCGTGCTGCCGCTCTACCCCTGTTGTTCGCCACCCTGCTCGGCCCGGCACTCGCCCAGGCGGCCGCGTTGAGTGTGTGTACCGAAGCCAGCCCCGAAGGCTTCGACGTGGTTCAGTACAACTCGCTGACCACCACCAATGCCTCGGCCGATGTGCTGATGAACCGCCTGGTTGAGTTCGATGCCGCCAAAGGCCAGGTGGTGCCAAGCCTGGCCGAAAGCTGGACGGTTTCGCCCGATGGCCTGATCTACGAGTTCAAGCTGCGCCCTGAGGTGAAGTTCCACAGCACCGGCTACTTCAAGCCCAGCCGCCCCCTGGACGCCGACGACGTACTGTTCAGCTTCCAGCGCATGCTCTACCCCGCGCACTCCTGGCACAAGATCGCCCAAAGCGGTTACCCCCATGCTCAATCCCTGCAACTGCCCAGCCTGATCAAACAGATCGAGGCTGTGGCCCCACTGACGGTGCGTTTCACCCTCGATCACCCGGATGCGACCTTCCTGGCCACCCTGAGCATGGGCTTCGCCTCGATCTATTCAGCCGAATATGCCGATCAACTGCTCAAGGCCGGCACGCCGGAAAAGCTCAACAACCAACCAATCGGCACCGGCCCGTTCGTGTTCAACCGCTTCCAGAAGGATGCGGTGATCCGCTACCGGGCCAACCCGGATTACTTTGCCGGCAAGCCCGCTGTTGATCCGCTGATCTTCGCCATCACCCCGGATGCCAACGTGCGCCTGCAGAAGCTCAAGCGCAACGAGTGCCAGATCGCCTTGTCGCCCAAACCGCTGGACATCGCCGCCGCCAGCGAAGATCCGGCACTGAAGGTAGAAAAGACCGAAGCCTTCATGACTGCTTTCGTCGCCATCAATAGCCAGCATGCACCGCTGGACAAGCCCGAGGTGCGCCAAGCCATCAACCTGGCGTTCGACAAGGCCAGCTACCTCAAAGCGGTGTTCGAAGACACTGCAGTCGCCGCCAATGGCCCCTACCCGCCCAACACCTGGAGCTACGCCAAGGACCTGCCGGGTTACCCCGCCGACCTGGACAAAGCCCGCGCACTGCTGGGCAAGGCTGGCCTTAAGGACGGCTTCAGCACCACCATCTGGACCCGCCCACAAGGCAGCCTGCTCAACCCCAATCCGAGCCTTGGCGCGCAACTGCTCCAGGCAGACCTAGGCAAGATCGGCATCAAGGCCGAGATCCGCGTGATCGAGTGGGGCGAGCTGATCCGCCGCGCCAAGGCCGGTGAGCATGACCTGCTGTTCATGGGTTGGGCCGGTGACAACGGCGACCCGGATAACTTCCTCAGCCCGCAGTTCGGGTGCGCAGCGGTGAAGTCCGGGACCAACTTTGCCCGCTATTGCGACCCGCGCCTTGACCAACTGATCAGTGCTGGCAAGACCACCACTGACCAAAGCGTGCGTAGCCGTCTGTATCAGCAGGCGCAGGGGCTGATCCAGCAGCAGGCACTGTGGCTACCGCTGGCGCATCCGACGGCCGCAGCGTTAGTGCGCAAGGGTGTTGAGGGGTACCAGGTGAGTCCG
This sequence comes from Pseudomonas sp., assembly GCA_050739855.1. Taxonomy (GTDB): domain Bacteria; phylum Pseudomonadota; class Gammaproteobacteria; order Pseudomonadales; family Pseudomonadaceae; genus Aquipseudomonas. The sequence goes on along the minus strand of JBOICD010000543.1, from coordinate 94 downwards.
TTTGGGCGCCAGGATTTTGCCAAGGTGAATGTTTCGCGCTGACGTCAATCGCGGGGCAAGCCCGCTCCCACCGGTTGTTCACCCTCCCGGTGGG
>JBOICD010000542.1:0-2466 GCA_050739855.1 Pseudomonas sp. | reverse complement strand
CAAGCAGCGCGGCGGTTTCATCGAAGGTTGTGCGTCCAACATCATCGACCCGGACCTGGCCGGTAACATCTTCGACCTGGTAGAAAAGTTCGCAGGTTACGGCTTCAACAAGTCTCACTCTGCCGCCTATGGCCTGGTGTCTTACCAGACTGCCTGGCTGAAAACCCACCACCCGGCGCCGTTCATGGCGGCGGTGCTGTCGGCGGATATGCACAACACCGACAAGGTCGTGACCCTGATCGAGGAAGTGCGCAGCATGAAGCTGCGCCTCGATGCGCCGGACGTGAACACCTCCGACTTCAAGTTCACGGTCAATGACGACGGTCGTATCGTCTACGGCCTGGGGGCGATCAAGGGCGTCGGCGAGGGGCCGGTAGAGGCCATCGTTGAAGCGCGCCGCGACGGTCCGTTCAAGGACCTGTTCGACTTCTGCGAGCGTGTCGACCTCAAGCGCATCAACAAGCGTACCCTCGACGCGCTGATTCGCAGCGGAGCCCTGGACCGTCTGGGGCCGTACTTCCATGACGAGCTCAAGGCCTACCAGGCCAACATCGACCGTAACCGCGCGGTGTTGCTGTCGACCATGGAAGAGGCGATCAAAGCCGCCGAGCAGACCGCCCGTACCGCTGACAGCGGTCATGCCGACCTGTTCGGCGGGTTGTTCGTCGAAGCCGACGCCGATGTCTACGCCAACCACCGCAAGGCCCGCGAGCTGACCCTCAAGGAGCGTTTGCGTGGCGAAAAGGACACCTTGGGCCTGTACCTGACCGGTCACCCGATTGACGAATACGAAGGCGAGATTCGCCGCTTCGCGCGGCAACGCATCATCGACCTGAAGCCGGCCCGCGACACCCAGACGGTGGCCGGCATGATCATCGCCCTGCGGGTAATGAAGAACAAAAAGGGTGACAAGATGGGCTTTGTCACCCTCGACGACCGTTCTGGACGTATCGAGGCCTCGTTGTTCGCCGACGCCTTCATGGCTGCCCAGGCCCTGTTGCAGACCGACGCGATGGTGGTGGTCGAAGGTGAGGTCAGCAATGATGACTTCTCCGGCGGCCTGCGCCTGCGGGTCAAGCGGGTCATGAGCATGGAAGATGCGCGCACCAACCTGGCCGAGAGCCTGCGCCTGAAAGTCCACAGCGACGCTCTCAAGGGCGATCGCCTGACCTGGCTGGGCGAGTTGTTCAAGCGCCATCGCGGGGCTTGTCCGATCACCATGGAGTACACCGGCAGCGATGCCCGGGCGATGTTGCAGTTCGGCGAAAGCTGGCGAATCGACCCGGCCGATGGCCTGATTCAGGCACTGCGTGACCAGTTCGGGCGTGAGAACGTCTTTTTGCAATATCGATGAATTTTTAATCTCGACCTGAATGCGCCTGATCCCTTAAGGTAGGGCGCCAAACGGATCAACCGGCCGGCCGCCTGGCCGTAGACCCTAGACGGATGCCTATGAACCCGAATTTTCTGGATTTCGAACAGCCGATTGCTGACCTGCAAGCCAAGATCGAAGAGCTGCGCCTGGTCGGCAATGACAACGCGCTGAACATCGGCGATGAAATCGCCCGTCTGCAAGACAAGAGCAGTACCCTGACCGAAAGCATTTTCGGCAACCTGACCAGCTGGCAGATTGCCCGACTGGCTCGTCATCCGCGTCGTCCGTACACCCTGGACTACATCGATCACCTGTTCACCGAGTTCGACGAACTGCACGGCGACCGGCACTTTGCCGACGACGCGGCGATTGTCGGCGGTATCGCCCGTCTGGACGACAAGCCAGTGATGGTCATCGGTCACCAGAAAGGCCGCGAAGTGCGCGAGAAGGTGCGCCGCAACTTCGGTATGCCGCGTCCGGAAGGCTATCGCAAGGCGTGCCGCCTGATGGAAATGGCTGAACGCTTCAAGATGCCGATCCTGACCTTCATCGACACCCCGGGTGCTTACCCGGGCATCGACGCCGAAGAGCGCAACCAGAGCGAAGCGATTGCCTGGAACTTGCGGGTCATGGCGCGCCTGAAGACCCCGATCATCGCCACCGTTATCGGTGAAGGTGGTTCTGGTGGCGCACTGGCCATCGGCGTCTGCGATCAGCTGAACATGCTGCAGTACTCCACCTACTCGGTGATCTCGCCGGAAGGTTGTGCTTCGATCCTGTGGAAGACTGCCGAAAAGGCCTCGGACGCAGCAGAAGCCATGGGCATTACCGCCGAGCGTCTGAAGGGCCTGGGTATTGTCGACAAGGTCATCGCCGAACCGCTGGGCGGCGCCCACCGTGACCCGGCGAAAATGTCGGCAACCATTCGTGGCGAGCTGATCGAACAGCTGGATATGCTCAAGAAGTTCGACAACGACGCGCTGCTCAAGCGCCGTTATGACCGTCTGATGAGCTACGGGCTCTGATCTGACGCATCGGTGCCTCAATCGCGGGGCAAGCCCGCTCCCACAGTGGTGTGTGAACCTGGTGGG
>JBOICD010000541.1:0-2475 GCA_050739855.1 Pseudomonas sp. | reverse complement strand
GTCTTGCCGGCGCCGACGTCGCCCTGGACCAGACGCAGCATCGGCTCGGGCTGGCTGAGGTCGTAGGCAATCTCGTTGTCGACCCGTTGCTGGGCGCCGGTCGGGGCGAAACCGAGGTTGGCCAGGTATTGCTGGGGCAAGCGCGTGGCCTTGGGCAGCACTGGCGCCCGTTGTGCCCGCAGGCTTTCGCGCAGACGTTGCTGGGACAGCTGGTGGGTCAGCAGCTCTTCAAAGGCCAGGCGGTGCTGGGCCCAGTGCTGGCCTTCGGCAAGTTCGTCGACGTCGGCATCGGCCGGGGGGTGATGCAGGTAGCGGATGGCATCGTCCAGCGGCGCGAGCTGGTAGTCCCGGGCCAATTCCACTGGCAGCCAGTCCGGCAGGCTGCGCGGGCCAAGCATCGCCAGACTTTGCTGGCACAGCTGGCGCAAGCGTTGTTGGGTCAGGCCTTCGGTGGTCGGGTAGATTGGTGTCAGGGTCTGTTCCACCGGCGCCGGTTCGTCGCCGGTCAGGGCGCGGTATTCCGGGTGGTAGATCTCCAGCCCCGAGGCGCCGGGACGGGCTTCGCCGTAGCAACGCAGGTGGGTGCCGCGCTTGAGGCCTTCCTTCTGCGCATTGCTGAAGTGGTAGAAGCGCAGGCTCAGTACGCCGCTGCCGTCACCCAGGCGCACCAGCAGGCTGCGGCGCTTGCCCATGACCACATCGGTGCCGCTGACCACCCCTTCGATCACCGCATCCTGGCCAGGGCGCAGGGCGCCGATCGGGACCACACGGGTGCGGTCCTGATAGCGCAGGGGCAGGTGGAAAAGCACATCCTGAAGGTTCTCCAGGCCGACCTTGGCGAGTTTCTCGGCCATGGCCTCGCCAACGCCCTTCAATGCAGTTACCGATACCTGGGACAACTCCGGCATGGCGACTTCCTACGCGCTCGCAGGTGGCTTGGCCACCGAGCACAGGCGGATGGAGTCGGCGAGGATCTCGATTGCCTTGGGCCGCGGGAAGCTCGCGCGCCAGGCGATCGCCACAGTGCGAAACGGTGCCGGCGGGCTCAACGGACGCACTTCGATAACCCCGGGGGCGTAGTGATGGCTGTGCACCGCCGACAACGGCAGGATCGACACACCCAGACCCGACGCGACCATGTGGCGAATGGTTTCCAGCGAGCTGGACTCGACCGTGGTGTGCTTGGCGCCGTCGCTACCCTTGGTCAGGGTCGGGCAGGCTTCGAGTACCTGGTCGCGGAAGCAATGACCCTCGCCGAGCAGCAGCAGGCTCTTGTCGTTGAGCAGGCTGGCGTCGATGGTTTGCTTCTTGGTCCAGGGGTGCTCGCTGGGCATCAGTACATAGAAAGGTTCATCGTACAGCGGCAGGGTCAGGACATCGGCCTCGTTGAACGGCAGGGCGATGATCACGGCGTCCAGCTCACCGTTGCGCAGCTTGTCGCGCAGGATGTGGGTGAAGTTTTCTTCGATGTACAACGGCATCTGCGGGGCGACCCGATGCAGTTGTGGAATCAGGTGCGGGAACAGGTAGGGACCCACCGTGTAGATCGCCCCGACTTTCAGCGGCGCGGTCAGTTGGTTCTTGCCGGCCTGGGCCAGTTCGCGGATGCCTTGGGCCTGTTCGAGGACTTTCTGCGCCTGGGCGACAATGCCTTCGCCAACCGGGGTCAGGCGTACGGCGCTTTTGCTACGTTCGAAGATCAGTACACCCAGCTCGTCCTCGAGCTTTTTCACGCCGACCGACAGGGTCGGCTGGCTGACATGGCAACGCTCGGCGGCATGGCCGAAGTGCTGCTCCTGGGCGAGGGTGACGATGTAGCGCAATTCTGTGAGGGTCATAACGTGCGTCCATGAAGTTGCGGCCCCAGCATAGCGGCTGCAATCGATAGACGCACGTTATCAGAGTTGCTTGTTTGTGACAGAAACAATGCGTCAGCGCTTGTCCAGCGAGTAGACGAATGGCGCGATCACCTCGATGCTGCCGTTATTCAGCAATTCCTTGGGCGGCGGTGGCACCGGCTGGGCACGACGGATCATCTCCAGGGTCGCCCGATCCAGTGCCGCGCTGCCCGAACCGCCGGCCAGGGTGTAAGACAGAATCTTGCCCTCGCCATCGACCACAAAGCGCAGCCGGTTGATGCCTTCCATGCGCATGCGCCGGGCGTTTTCCGGGTAGCGCTTGTACTTGGCCAGGTGGCGCAACAGATCGCTCTGCCAGGTTGGCAGGGCATTGCTGTTGGTGGCGATGCTCGGTGCCGGCGCTGCGGATTTCTGCGCAGGCGCGTTGCTTGGCGGCGTATCGACCACTTGCTCGTCAGCAGGTTTGTCTTGCGGCGGCTCAGGCTTTTTCTCAGGCTTGGGCGGCTGTGGTTTAGCCTTCGGCTTGACCTGCTTGGCGATGGCGATTTTCGGTTTCGGTGCCTCGGCCAGTTTCGGCAGCGGCAGTTCTTCAACCGGCGCTGGCGGCTGTGGCGGG
>JBOICD010000540.1:0-2501 GCA_050739855.1 Pseudomonas sp. | reverse complement strand
CGATTACTCCGCGACCACACCAGTCGACCCACGCGTTGCCCAGAAGATGAGCGACTGCTTGCTGGTCGACGGAAACTTCGGTAACCCGGCGTCGCGCTCCCACGTCTTTGGCTGGAAAGCCGAAGAAGCGGTCGAGAACGCCCGTCGCCAGGTCGCTGACCTGGTCAATGCCGACCCGCGGGAAATTGTCTGGACCAGCGGTGCCACCGAGTCCGACAACCTGGCAATCAAGGGCATCGCGCACTTCTACAGCACCAAGGGCAAGCACCTGATCACCTCCAAGATCGAGCACAAGGCTGTTCTGGACAGCACGCGTCAGCTGGAGCGTGAAGGCTTCGAAGTCACCTACATCGAGCCAGGCGCCGATGGCCTGATCACCCCGGCCATGGTTGAAGCTGCCCTGCGTGATGACACCATCCTGGTGTCGATCATGCATGTGAACAACGAAATCGGCACCATCAACGACATCGCTGCCATCGGCGAACTGACCCGCGCCCGCGGCGTCATGTTCCACGTTGACGCGGCCCAGTCGACCGGCAAGGTCGAAATCGACCTGCAAAAGCTGAAAGTCGACCTGATGTCGTTCTCTGCACACAAAACCTACGGCCCTAAAGGTATCGGCGCACTGTACGTCAGCCGCAAGCCTCGCGTGCGCCTGGAAGCCACCATGCACGGCGGCGGTCACGAACGCGGCATGCGTTCGGGTACCCTGGCGACCCACCAGATCGTCGGCATGGGTGAAGCCTTCGCCATCGCCAAAGAGCTGATGGCCAGCGAGAACCTGCGCATCAAGGCCTTGAGCGAGCGCTTCTACCAGCAGGTTGAAGGTCTGGAAGAGCTGTACATCAACGGCAGCATGAGCGCGCGTATCCCGCACAACCTGAACCTGAGCTTCAACTACGTCGAAGGCGAGTCGCTGATCATGGCGCTCAAGGACCTGGCCGTTTCGTCCGGCTCGGCCTGTACTTCGGCTTCGCTTGAGCCGTCCTACGTGCTGCGCGCCCTGGGCCGCAACGACGAACTGGCACACAGCTCGATCCGCTTCACCTTCGGTCGTTTCACCACCGAAGAAGAAATCGACTACGCCGCGCAGAAGGTTTGCGAGGCCGTGACCAAGCTGCGCGAACTGTCGCCGCTGTGGGATATGTACAAAGACGGCGTCGACATCTCCAAGATTGAGTGGGCTGCGCACTAAGTAGTCGCCGGCAAGAGCGGCTCTCTGATGAGGAAGGAATTGCACCATGGCATACAGTGAAAAGGTCATCGACCACTACGAAAACCCGCGTAACGTCGGCAAGATGAATGCCGAAGACCCGGATGTCGGCACCGGCATGGTCGGCGCGCCGGCGTGCGGCGACGTGATGCGTCTGCAGATCAAGGTCAACGAGCAGGGCGTCATCGAAGATGCCAAGTTCAAGACCTACGGCTGTGGTTCGGCCATCGCCTCCAGCTCCCTGGCCACTGAGTGGATGAAGGGCAAGACCCTGGACGAAGCCGAAACCATCAAGAACACCCAGCTGGCCGAAGAACTGGCGCTGCCGCCAGTGAAAATTCACTGCTCGGTACTCGCCGAGGACGCCATCAAGGCGGCCGTACGCGATTACAAGCAGAAGAAAGGTTTGCTCTAAGTTCGCCTGTTGCAGGTAAGGAGTCTCGATGGCTATCAGCATGACAGAAGCCGCCGCCAACCATGTGCGGCGCTCCATTGATGGACGCGGCAAAGGCGTTGGAATTCGCCTTGGCGTGCGCACCACCGGCTGCTCGGGCCTGGCCTATGTGCTGGAGTTCGTCGATGAGCTGGCCGACGAAGACCAGGTCTTCGAAAGCCATGGCCAGAAGGTGATCATCGATCCGAAAAGCCTGACGTACCTCGACGGCACCGAACTGGATTTCGTCAAGGAAGGGTTGAACGAAGGCTTCAAGTTCAACAACCCCAACGTACGCGGTGAGTGTGGCTGCGGCGAAAGCTTCAACGTCTGAGGCTGCGCGTGGGTACTCCTTGTCATTTCGCCCTGTTTGACCTGCAACCTGGCTTCCGTCTGGATCTCGACAAGTTGGCCGTTCGCTATCGCGAGCTGGCCCGCGAGGTCCATCCGGATCGCTTCGCCGATGCCTCCGAACGTGAACAGCGCATTGCGCTGGAACGTTCGGCTGCGCTGAACGAGGCCTACCAGACTCTCAAGAGCGCGCCCCGGCGTGCCCGCTACCTGTTGGCGATCGGCGGCCATGAAGTGCCGCAGGAAGTCACTGTCCATGATCCCGAGTTCCTGCTGCAGCAGATGCAATTGCGCGAAGAACTTGAAGACCTGCAGGACAGTGCCGACCTTGATGGCGTTGCCACTTTCAAGCGCCGCTTGAAGGTCGCGCAGGAAGCACTCAACGAGGACTTCGCCGCCTGCTGGGATGTTGCTGCGCAGCGCGAACAGGCCGAGCGCCTGATGCGCCGCATGCAGTTCCTCGACAAGCTCGCCTATGAAGTGCGCCAGCTGGAAGAGCGCCTC
>JBOICD010000539.1:0-2508 GCA_050739855.1 Pseudomonas sp. | reverse complement strand
CCATAACCCCCGGTCTGTCCAGACGCGGCAGTTTTTTAAGTAGCACTGTGATTGACGCAGGTGATCGGGGGCTTCGGCCTTCCTTCGCTTTCCCCGGCGGCGCAGACCGCTTTAACGCAGACTTCTAGGGTTTTTCATGACGCGCTACATATTCGTCACGGGCGGTGTTGTTTCTTCATTGGGGAAAGGCATTGCCTCGGCTTCATTGGCGGCCATCCTGGAGGCGCGGGGGCTCAAGGTCACCATGCTCAAGCTGGACCCGTACATCAACGTCGACCCGGGCACCATGAGCCCGTTCCAGCACGGTGAAGTGTTCGTCACCCACGACGGCGCCGAAACCGACCTGGACCTGGGCCACTACGAGCGGTTCATCCGCACGACCATGACCCAGAACAACAACTTCACCACCGGCCGTATCTACGAGCACGTGCTGCGCAAAGAGCGCCGTGGTGATTACCTGGGCGCGACCATCCAGGTCATTCCGCACATCACCGACGAGATCAAGCGCCGCATCATCAAGGGTGCCGGCGATGCCGACGTGGCCCTGGTGGAAATCGGCGGTACCGTGGGTGACATCGAGTCGCAACCGTTCCTCGAGGCTATCCGTCAGCTGCGCGTCGAAGTGGGCTCCAAGCGCGCCATGCTGATGCACCTGACCCTGGTACCGTACATCGCCACCGCTGGCGAGACCAAGACCAAGCCGACCCAGCACTCGGTCAAGGAGCTGCGCTCCATCGGCCTGCAGCCTGACGTGCTGATCTGCCGTTCCGACCATCCGGTCGATGTCTCCTCGCGTCGCAAGATCGCCCTGTTCACCAACGTTGAAGAGCGTGCGGTGATCTCCCTCGAAGACGTCGACACCATCTACAAGATCCCGGCCGTGCTGCACGCCCAGGGTCTGGATGACTTCGTCGTCGAGCGCTTCGGCCTGCAGTGCAATGGCGCTGACCTGTCCGAGTGGGAAAAGGTCGTCGATGCCAAGCTCAATCCAGAGCACGAAGTGACCATCGCCATGGTCGGCAAGTACATGGAACTGCTGGACGCCTACAAGTCGCTGATCGAAGCGATGAGTCATGCCGGCATCCAGAACCGCACCAAGGTCAACCTGCGCTACATCGACTCTGAAGACATCGAGAACCAGGGCACCAGCCTGCTCGAAGGCGCTGATGCCATCCTGGTCCCGGGCGGCTTCGGTCTGCGCGGTGTCGAAGGCAAGATCACTGCCGTGCAATACGCTCGTGAGAACAAGGTCCCGTACCTGGGTATCTGCCTGGGCATGCAGGTGGCGGTCATCGAATTCGCCCGTAACGTCATGGGCTGGAAAGATGCCAACTCCACCGAGTTCGATCGCAACAGCGCTCACCCGGTCGTCGGCCTGATCACCGAGTGGGAAGACGCCACCGGCGCGGTTGAAACCCGTACCGAAGCCTCCGATCTGGGCGGTACCATGCGTCTGGGCGCCCAGGAATGCCAGCTGCAAAGCGGTTCCAAGGTCCATGACTGCTACGCCAAGGATGTGATCGTCGAGCGTCATCGTCATCGCTACGAAGTGAACAACAAGCTGCTGCCACAGCTGATGGACGCCGGTCTGAAAGTTTCCGGTCGCTCCGGTGACGGCGCGCTGGTCGAAGTGGTCGAGTCGCAGGATCATCCATGGTTCGTCGCTTGCCAGTTCCACCCTGAGTTCACCTCGACGCCGCGTGACGGTCATCCGCTGTTCAGCGGTTTCGTCAAGGCGGCATTGGCTCAAAAGAACAAGGCCTGATCCATGACCCAGAAGATCATCCGCGTCGGTAACATCGAGATCGCCAACGACAAGCCGTTCGTCCTGTTCGGCGGCATGAACGTGCTGGAATCCCGTGACCTGGCCATGAAGGTCTGCGAAGAGTACGTGCGGGTTACCGAGAAACTCGGTATCCCCTACGTGTTCAAGGCCAGCTTCGACAAGGCCAACCGTTCGTCGATCAACTCCTACCGTGGCCCTGGCCTGGAAGAGGGGATGAAGATCTTCGAAGAGATCAAGCGCACCTTCAACGTCCCACTGATCACCGACGTTCACGAGCCGCATCAGGCGCAAGCCGTGGCGGACGTCTGTGACATCATCCAGTTGCCGGCTTTCCTGTCGCGCCAGACCGACCTGGTGGTGGCCATGGCCAAGACCGGCGCGGTGATCAACATCAAGAAGGCCCAGTTCCTCGCGCCTCAGGAAATGAAACACATCCTGACCAAGTGCGAAGAAGCCGGTAACGATCAGTTGATCCTCTGCGAGCGTGGTTCGAGCTTCGGTTACAACAACCTGGTGGTCGACATGCTCGGCTTCGGCATCATGAAGCAGTTCGAGTACCCGGTGTTCTTCGACGTGACTCATTCCCTGCAGATGCCGGGTGGTCGCGCCGATTCCGCCGGTGGCCGCCGCGCCCAGGTCACCGACCTGGCCAAGGCTGGCCTGAGCCAGGGCCTGGCCGGGCTGTTCCTCGAAGCCCACCCGGACCCGGACAACGCCAAGTG
>JBOICD010000538.1:0-2510 GCA_050739855.1 Pseudomonas sp. | reverse complement strand
CCTTCACCTGTGGGAGCGGGCTTGCCCCGCGATCAGGTCCACCCTGTTGAAGGTAATCTCGTTAATGCCCTCCAACCTCGCCAAACTCCCGACACGCCTGCCCTCCATCGACACCCTGTTGCGCCATCCCGCCTGCCAATCGCTGATCGAGCGCTACGGCCGTGACGCCGTATTGGCTACTTTGCGCCAGTTGCTCGACGACCTGCGCGATCCGGCCAGACTCGGCCAGCTAGACGGCGCAGAACTGGCCCCGGCAGTACTCGCCGGGCGCGCTGGCGAACGGCTTGCAGCCCAGCACCGCAGCCAGGTACGGCGGGTTTTCAACCTCACAGGCACGGTCCTGCACACCAACCTTGGCCGCGCGCTGCTGCCCGAGGAAGCCATCGACGCGGTGCAAATGGCCGCGCGCTATCCGCTGAACCTCGAATACGACCTGGCCACCGGCAAGCGCGGTGACCGCGATGACCTGATAGAAGGACTGATCCGTGAGCTGACCGGTGCCGAAGCGGTCACGGTAGTCAACAACAATGCGGCAGCCGTATTACTGGCACTGAACAGTCTGGGCGCGCGCAAGGAAGGCATCATCTCCCGTGGTGAACTGATCGAGATCGGCGGCGCCTTTCGCATTCCAGACATCATGGCCCGGGCCGGGGTCAAACTGCATGAGGTCGGTACCACCAACCGTACTCATGCCCGCGACTATGAAGCGGCCATCGGCCCGCGCAGCGGTCTGTTGATGCGGGTGCACTGCAGCAATTACAGCATCCAGGGATTCACTACCCAGGTTGCCACCCGGGAGCTGGCGCAACTGGCCCACCAGCATGACTTGCCGTTGCTTGAGGACCTGGGCAGTGGCAGCTTGCTTGACCTCACGCGCTGGGGGCTGCCCGCTGAACCGACTGTGCGTCAGGCTCTGGATGATGGCGCGGACATCGTCACCTTCAGTGGCGACAAGCTGCTCGGCGGCCCGCAGGCGGGCATCATCGTCGGGCGTAAGGAGCTGATCGCGAAGATCAAGAAGAACCCGCTCAAGCGTGCGCTCAGGGTCGACAAGCTGACCCTCGCGACACTGGAAGCGGTATTGGGCTTGTACCGTAACCCCGACCTGCTGGCTGAACGGCTGCCCAGCCTGCGGCTGTTGACCCGTCCCCAGCCTGAGATTGCGGCCCAGGCCGAACGCCTGGCACCGCTGCTCGGGCAGGTACTGGGTGCTGACTGGGATGTCGCCGCAGTGCCGGCGCAGAGCATGATCGGCAGCGGCAGCCAGCCGGTGGCCCGTTTGCCCAGTGCCGCCCTGTGCCTGCGTTCACAACTGTCCAGACGCCTGCGCGGTCGCAGCCTGCGAGGCCTTGAGGAGGCACTGCGCAAGTTGCCGGTTCCGGTACTCGGGCGCATTGATGATGACGCCCTGTGGCTGGACCTGCGGCAACTGGATGACGAGTCTGCCTGGTTGGCGCAATTACCGCTGCTGGAGGCGATCAGGTGATTGTCGGCACGGCAGGGCATATCGACCATGGCAAGACCTCCTTGCTTGAAGCCCTGACCGGCCAGGCGGGGGATCAGCGCCGGGAAGAACGCGAACGGGGCATGACCATCGACCTGGGCTATCGCTATGCCAGCCTGCAAGCGGGGGCACCGTTGACCGGTTTCATCGACGTGCCGGGTCACGAGCGGTTTATCCACAACATGCTGGCCGGTGCTCAGGGTGTCGATCTGGTGGTGCTGGTGGTAGCCGCGGATGACGGGGTGATGCCGCAGTCCCGCGAACACCTGGCGATTGTTCAATTGCTGGGTATTCCTCGGCTGCTGGTGGCCATCAGCAAGTGTGATCGGGTCGAGTCGCGTCGGGCCCGCGAGGTCCAGGCGCAAGTCAGTACCCTGCTGGCGCCTGGACCCTATGCGGGTGCTGTGCAATTTCCGCTGTCCAGCGTGACCGGTGAGGGTGTCGATGCCCTACGCCAGGCCTTGATCGATGCCCAGGGCGAGATCCGTGCGCGCAGTCGCCGGGGAGGCTTTCGCCTGGCCATTGACCGCGCTTTCGCGGTGACGGGCGCGGGTATCGTGGTTACCGGTACCGCGCTCGATGGCCAGGTGCAGTTGGGCGATACGCTGGCGCTGGGCAAGGTCGGAAAACCGGTGCGGGTGCGCGGGCTGCATGCCCAGAGCCAGGCCGTGGCCGAGGCGTGGGCAGGGCAGCGGGTGGCGTTGAACATCAGCGCCGAACGTCTGGAGCTTGCGCAGATTCACCGAGGCGACTGGTTGCTCGCCGAGTGGCTGCATGGGCCAAGCCAAAGGGTGGATATCGAACTGCAATTACTTGCCAGTGAAACGCGCAGCTTTGCGCATTTCAGTCCGGTGCATGTGCACCTGGGCACCCAGGATGTCAGTGCGCGGGTGGCCTTGCTGCAAGGTGAGCAACTGCTGCCTGGTGGACGCATGTTTGCCCAGCTGCAGCTCAACGCGCCGCTGCAGGCGGTGCACGGCGACCGTCTGGTACTACGTGATCAGAG
>JBOICD010000537.1:0-2517 GCA_050739855.1 Pseudomonas sp. | reverse complement strand
AACCTGGTGGGAGCGGGCTTGCCCCGCAATGCGTTTGTCACTCCACCCGCGTCTCCCCGCTATACACCAGGGTATTTCGACAGCGCCGACACAAATACCGCCGCCCCTGGCGCATCAGGCTGTGACGCTGGGCCGAGAAGGGGAAGTCGCTGCCGGCACAAGGGCAGCGATAGATGTACCGGGTCACCGTGCGCCGTTTGACTTCATAGTTATGGCAACGGTTAGGCGGCAGTTCATAAACCCCGCGCATGATCAGCTGCCACTCCTCGCCATGCGGCTGGATACGGTCGCCAAACAATTGGTGGGCTACCAGGTGGGCGACCTCGTGGGCCACGGTCTGTCGCAGGAAGTCTTCGCTGTTTTCGCGATACAGCTGCAGGTTGAAGCGCAGCAGGTTTTCATGCAGATGGGCAACACCGGCCTTCTGCCCGCGCAGCTTGAAACTGACTTCAGGGCGCGGGAAGGGGCGTTTGAAAAAGATTTCGGCTTGCTGGTAACAGGTTTCGACGCGGGATTTGAGCAGTTCGGGCATATCGGGGAACACTCCTGGCCGACAATTATGCCGCAACCGTCGCGGGGTTGCCGAGCCACCTGTCAGCACACAGCATCAGGCCGCCTTTGCGGCGGCCTGATGGTTACTGCGCCTATGTTGCAGTTTTTCTAAGTAGATGATGCTAGTTGGTATAGACAGGCCCCACGCCTAGTCCCCAAACGATCACGGTGAAGGCCATGATGGCTACCAGCACCACCAGGCCGACCGCCAGTACCGAACTCGAGAACAGGAAGCCTTCATCCGAAGGTATGTTCATGAAGGTCGGCAGGCCGACATAGAGCAGATAGACCGTGTAGCACACGGCTGCCGTGCCGACGATCATCCCCAGCCACAGGTGGGGGTAGAGCGCCGCCAGGCCGCCAATGAACAGCGGCGTTGCGGTGTAGGTGGCAAACGCGATGCAGCGGGCCATGCTCGGATTGGCGTCGTAGGTGCGCGCCATCCAGTGAATGAACGCGCCCATTACTGCGACCCCGGCGAGCATGGCCAGGTACGACATGATGGTCATCCACAGCGCGCTTTCCTGGGTCAGCATGACCGGGGCGCGATCGCCGATGACCCAGCCGACCTGGGTTGTGCCGATAAACGCTGAGACGGCGGGGATCGCCGCCAGTATCAGGGTGTGGGTCAGGTACATGTGGCTGATGCTTTCTTCCTCGCCACGGATCTCTTTCCATTCTTGGTCAGGATGGGTAAACAGCCCCAGAACGTGATGGATCATGCCAGTCACTCCTTCCGTTGTTGCCATCGCCCCCCCAGAGGAGCGCTTGCGACCCCAAGTGATAGGGGCCAGAGGATCGAGGTCACCTTTGCTGTGGCCTTATGTCGCAGTATAGGAAGGAGTTAGCCGCGTAAAGCCGGCTTTTTAGAGCAAATCGCGCTGTCAGCGGGCGGGCTAATCACCTTGCAGTCTTTATCGGATTGGCCTACGCCTGGCGGCGGTTTGTGCGTAAAATATGCCGCTTTTGTCACACCTCGCGGATTCCAAGCGCTATGGGCACCCTTTCGGTCAACCAGAACAAACTGCAAAAACGCCTGCGTCGTCTCGCCGGCGAAGCCATCACCGACTTCAACATGATCGAAGACGGTGACAAGGTCATGGTCTGCCTGTCCGGCGGCAAAGACAGCTACACCATGCTCGATGTTCTGCTGTACCTGCAGAAAGTGGCGCCGATCAAGTTCGAGATCGTCGCGGTGAACATGGACCAGAAGCAACCTGGCTTCCCCGAGCATGTGCTGCCGGCCTACCTCAAGAGTCTGGGCGTCGACTACCACATCGTCGAGAAAGACACCTACTCGGTGGTCAAGGAGCTGGTCCCGGAAGGCAAGACCACCTGCTCGCTGTGCTCGCGCCTGCGTCGCGGCACCCTGTACACCTTCGCCGACGAGATCGGCGCGACCAAGATGGCCCTGGGGCACCACCGCGACGACATCGTCGAGACCTTCTTCCTCAACATGTTCTTCAACGGCACCCTCAAGGCCATGCCGCCGAAGTTGCGCGCCGATGATGGCCGTAACGTGGTGATCCGCCCGCTGGCCTACTGCAGCGAGAAAGACATCCAGGCCTACTCGGACCTGAAAGCGTTCCCGATCATTCCGTGCAACCTCTGCGGCTCGCAGGAAAACCTGCAGCGTCAGGTGGTCAAGGACATGCTGGTGGAGTGGGAGCGTAAAACCCCGGGACGTACCGAGAGCATCTTCCGCGGCTTGCAGAACGTGGTGCCGTCGCAGCTGGCCGATCGCAACCTGTTCGACTTCGTCAACCTCAAGATCGACGACAGCGCACCGCCACGCTTTCTCGACGTGCTGAACATCTGACCGGCATGCGCGACTATCAATGGCTGTATGAGTACTGCCTGAACCGCTTCGGCTCTGCTGCGGCGCTGGAAGCGCACCTGCCCCAGGCGAAAACCGCCGAGCAGTTGCGCGCGATCAGCGCTGATCGCTACCTGTCGACCCTGGCC
>JBOICD010000536.1:0-2521 GCA_050739855.1 Pseudomonas sp. | reverse complement strand
CCCACAGGAGGTGCTGAAGAACCTCCTGTGGGAGCGGGCTTGCCCCGCGATAAACCCACCTACACATCCACCAAAATATTGAACCCGCCAAAGATCAACCGCTGCCCGTCAAAAGGCATCGGATTCTTATCAGGTTGCAAGCGCGGGTCTTCCATCATCTTCTTCATCCCGGCATCACGCACCTCGCGTGAAGGCCAGAGAATCCAGGAAAACACCACGGTTTCATCCGGCTTGCATTTCACCGCCATCGGAAACGAAGTCACCTTGCCGTCGGGCACATCATCGCCCCAACACTCGATAACGCGCTGGGCACCACACTCCTTGAACACCACCGCCGCTTCCTCGGCATGCTGCTTGAACTTCTCGCGGTTGGCCGTAGGCACAGCGAGCACAAAACCATCGACATAAGACATGACGTTGACTCCTGCACAGGGATTGAAACGATCAGGTTGATCTGTGCAATAGTCGATTCACTGCCGGGTGATTCGACAGCCCGGGACGTTAACCGACGAGCGGTCAGACTCAAGCGCTTTTTCGTTTCTGCGTCGCTTTTGCGTTTCTGTGCGACAGTTCGCACTTCAGGGGCTCCTCTAGTGATTCCTGCTGATGTTAGTTTGCAGAAATGTCTGCTTCTTAAAGCAGACACCTCCTACTCACTACCTGCAAAGGAATGCCTCCAGCAATGGACTTCTCACTCAAGCACCTGGCTGCCACTACCCTGATGCTGGCCAGCCTCGCGTCGTTCACCACCCAAGCGCACGCCAATATCACCCCGCAACAGAGCGCAGCTATCCTCAAGACCTTCAACGACGCTTCGGTGCAGGACTTCAAGCAGTTCCTCGGCAGCTTGGCCAAGCGCGACCTGGCCAAAACCGACAACCTCGGCGCGACCATCACCGCCTTCCTCGACAACAAGTCCCTGACCGCTGAACAGCAGAACGAGATCCATCGCCTGCTCGGCCTTTATGCGCGGGTCAAATACGGCAGCGCAGCCACCGAAACCCTGCGCGAACTGGTGGCAATCCCGACGATGCGCGTTGACGGTGTCGCCCAGCACGAGAACCCCGAATTCATCAAGATCGCCGACAAGATCAAAGCCCTTGCCCAAGCCTTCAACCTGAACTTTCGCAACATCGACAACCGTGTCTACGAGATCTCCCTCGACGGCGGCGGCGATGAAGTGGTGGGTATCCATGCGCATGCCGATGTGGTCCCGGTGACCCCGGAAAACTGGGTACTGCAGGACGGCACCAAACTCGATCCGTTCAAAGTCACCCTGATCGGCGACCGCATGTATGGCCGTGGTACCGAGGATGACAAGAACGGCATCGTCGTAACGCTCTACGCCATGAAGATCATCAAGGAAGAGCAACTGCCGCTGGCGCGCAACTTCAAACTGCTGGTGGACACCACCGAAGAGACCACCGGCGACGCCATCCCCTACTACTTCGAGCACAACCCGATCCCCAACTACAACCTGGCGCTCGATGGCGGCTACCCGGTGGTGATTGCCGAGAAAGGCTACGGCACAATCATGGCCAGCTTTGCGCGTCGCAGCGCAGAGGGCAAAGGCGCCGAGATTACTTCGATGACCGGCGGCCTGGCGACCAACCAGATTCCCTCGACTTCGGTTGCCACGCTCGTCACCGACAAGCCCGCGGAACTCGCCGCCAGCCTGCAGAAAGCCGGCGCTGAGTATGCCAAGCAAAATGGCGGCAATTTCGGCGTGGCCGCCAAGGTCGTCGGCAAAGACGTGCAACTGACCGTCACCGGCGTTTCCGCCCACTCCTCCGAGCCCGAATCCGGTGTCAACCCGGTGGCAAGGATGCTCGACTTCATCCACAGCCTCGACGGCAAGGTTGCGCTCAAGCACAACCAGATCACCGACGCAGCCCGCTATGCTGCCGACAACTGGGGGCTGGACTACCTGGGCGGCAAACTGGGCGTCGGCTTCTCCGACGCCTTCATGGGGCCGCTGACCACCTCACTGACCTACGTCGGCATGGATGACAAAGCCTTCAAACTTGCGGTCAACCTGCGCGTGCCGGTCGGCAAGTCGCCTGAGGTGCTCAAGCGTGAACTCAGCGACAAGCTCGCTGCCTGGAGCAAGCAGTCCAAGGTAACCGTGGCCTTCGACACCTCGATCGCCGAGCCGATGTACCGCAACCCCGAGGGTGAATGGGTCAAGGCGCTGCTGGCGGTGGCCAGTGAAAATCTGGGCATGGAACAGAAGTTCGGCACCTCCGCGGGCGCCACGTCGGTGCACGAGTTACCCAACGGAGTTCAGTTCGGCCTGGCCATGCCTGACGTCAAGTACACCGGGCACAACGACAACGAGTTCAAGACCGTTGCACAGTTCATGCTCGATCTGCAGATCGTGACCGAGATGATGGGCCGTATTGGGCAGCTGCCGAAGCTTTGAACCTGCTGCGGGCCCGCTGTTGGGGCGCAATGCTGTTCACTTAGGTAGGAGCGAGCTTGCCTCGCGATGCGATTTGCCTGACAAAACGCAATCGCGGGG
>JBOICD010000535.1:0-2528 GCA_050739855.1 Pseudomonas sp. | reverse complement strand
GGCTTGCCCCGCGAAGCGATGTGGCTGACAGATTGCAATCGCGGGGCAAGCCCGCTCCCACAGCAATCACGACACCCCGGCCTGACGAAACGCATTCGGCGTCTGCCCGCAGAGACGACGGAAAAAGCGCGAAAAGTAGGTCGGGTCACTGAAGCCCAGGCTGTCCGACAGCTGGCTGATGCTCATGTTGGTGTAGATCAGGTTGCGCCGGGCTTCGAGCAGCAAGCGCTGGTGGATGATCTGCAGTGCGGTCTGCCCGGCGAGTTCGCGGCAGAGATTGTTCAGGTGCACGCTGGAGACACCCAGGCGATGAGCGAACAGCTCGACCGACAGGTGTTCGCGGTAGTGCTGTTCGACCAGCTTGATAAAGCGTGCAAGCAATTGCTGGTTACGCTCGTCACGGTTGCTCGACAGGGTGTTTTGCTGGCTGCGGCGGCTGATCCAGACCATCAGTGAAGTGACCAGCGAATGCAGCAGCAGCTCGCGTGCCGGGGCGCTGCCTTCGTATTCCTGGTGCAACACCCGGATCAGGGTGTGCAAGGCGCGCCGGTCTGCGCCCAGCCGATAACAGCCCGTCGAGGCCAATACTGTGAGGGGTGCACCCAGCTGTGCTTCCAGTTGCGCCACCAGCGGCGCGCCGAGGGTCAGCACGTAGCCATCGATATCTTCGGAAAACTGAAAGCCGTGGACGGTCATCGGCGGGATCACCTGTATCGCCGCTTCGCGCACTGTACTGCGCCGGCCTTCAAGCTCGATCACGGCCTGACCGCGACGCACGTACAACAGCTGAAACAGGTCGGCATGGCGGTGCGCTTTGATTTCCCAGTGGTGCAGGCTGCTGCGTTTGGGGATCGATTCGCAATGCAGCAGGTCCGGCGTCGGCCAGGCCTGGCTTTCGCCATACAGCTTGAACACGGGGATTCTGGGGAGGCTGGATCTTGTCATTGTGGGCCTGTCCGATAATCGAACTGTATTTGTAAAAGTGCAATTCGCAGGAGGAATATCACCTTTTTATCCGGTTTTTGTCAGCAAAAATGCAGGGGCACACAACAACAATAGCTTCCAGGCGCTCGCGTCCCTACGCCTGGAGCCCCAAAGCGAGACAAGAACAATGAGAACTCAGGTAGCCATTATCGGTGCCGGTCCCTCGGGCCTTCTGCTGGGTCAACTGCTGCACAAGGCCGGCATCGACACGGTGATCGTCGAACGTCAGACCCCGGAGTATGTACTCGGGCGCATCCGCGCCGGCGTACTCGAGCAAGGCACCGTCGATCTTCTGCGCGAAGCCGGGGTGTCCGAGCGCATGGACGCTGAAGGCCTGGTGCACGATGGCGTCGAACTGCTGGTGGGCGGCAAACGCATTCGCGTCGACCTCAAGGCATTGACCGGCGGCAAGACGGTGATGGTCTACGGCCAGACCGAAGTCACCCGCGACCTGATGCACGCGCGCACGCTCAGCGGCGCCCCGATCATCTATGCGGCCGACAATGTGCAACCGCACGAGATGAAAGGCGAGCAACCCTACGTCACCTACGAGAAAGACGGCCAGACCCATCGCATCGATTGCGATTACATCGCCGGTTGCGACGGCTTCCATGGTGTGGCGCGCAAGAGCATTCCCGAAGCCGTGCTGACCCACTATGAGCGCGTCTATCCTTTCGGCTGGCTGGGACTGCTGTCCGACACCCCGCCGGTCAACCATGAACTCATCTATGCCCATCATGACCGCGGCTTCGTGCTGTGCAGCCAGCGCTCGTTGACCCGTAGCCGTTACTACCTGCAGGTGCCGCTGACCGATCACGTTGATGACTGGTCGGACGAGCGCTTCTGGAACGAGCTCAGGGCGCGCTTGCCCGAGGAGGTTGGTGAGCGCCTGGTCACCGGACCTGCGTTGGAAAAAAGCATCGCGCCGCTGCGCAGCTATGTGGTCGAACCGATGCAGTACGGCAAGCTGTTCCTGGTCGGCGACGCCGCCCACATCGTCCCGCCTACCGGCGCCAAAGGCCTGAACCTGGCAGCCTCGGATGTCTGCTATCTGTACCGGATTCTGGTAAAGGTCTATCGCGAGGGCCGTACCGACCTGCTTGATACCTACTCGCAGCTGGCCTTGCGCCGGGTCTGGAAAGGCGAGCGCTTCAGCTGGTTCATGACCAACCTGCTGCACGATTTCGGCGAGCACAAGGACGCCTGGGATCAGAAGATGCAGCAGGCTGACCGTGAGTACTTCTTCAACTCTCACGCCGGCCTGGTCAACATCGCCGAGAACTACGTGGGCCTGCCGTTCGAAGACATCGAATAAGCGAAGGAGGGTGGAGCATGGGTGTGTTCGACTGGAAACACTGGGGAGTACTGCTGGTTGTGGTGATACTGGTGTTCGGCAGCAAGCGGCTGAAGACGCTGGGCAGTGATCTGGGGGAGTCGATCAAGGGCTTTCGCCGCTCGGTGAATGCTGACGAAGAGCCGACGCCTCCGGCTAAAATCGACAAGGCCTGAAAGTCATCGCGGGGCAAGCCCGCTCCCACCAGGAT
>JBOICD010000534.1:0-2531 GCA_050739855.1 Pseudomonas sp. | reverse complement strand
AATCGGCATGGAACACAACCTGGGCCTGACCTGCGACCCGATCGGCGGGCTGGTCCAGGTGCCGTGCATCGAGCGCAACGCCATGGGCTCGGTCAAGGCCATCAACGCGGTGCGCATGGCCCTGCGTGGCGACGGTCAGCACTTCGTCTCCCTCGACAAGGTCATTCGCACCATGCGCCAGACCGGCGCCGACATGAAAAGCAAATACAAGGAGACCGCCCGCGGCGGTCTGGCCGTCAACATCATCGAATGCTGACACCCTCTCAAGCCCCAAGGAGTCATCAATGTCCACCGAAACACTGCTCAAGACCCCGCTGCACGCCCTGCACCTGGAACTGGGAGCGCGCATGGTGCCGTTCGCCGGCTACGACATGCCGGTCCAGTACCCGCTGGGGGTGATGAAAGAGCACCTGCACAGCCGCGATCAGGCCGGCCTGTTCGACGTCTCGCACATGGGCCAGATCCGCCTGAGCGGTGCCAATGCGGCCAAGGCCCTGGAAACCCTGGTGCCGGTCGACATCATCGATTTGCCAGTGGGCATGCAGCGCTACGCGATGTTCACCAATGAACAGGGCGGCATCCTTGACGACCTGATGGTCGCCAACCTGGGTAACGATGAACTGTTCCTGGTGGTCAACGCCGCCTGCAAGGACCAGGACCTGGCCCACCTGCGCAAGCACATTGGCGAGCAGTGCCGGATTCAACCGCTGTTCGAAGAGCGCGCCCTGCTGGCCCTGCAAGGCCCGGCGGCGGTCAAAATGCTGGAGCGTCTGGCGCCTGCCGTTGCGCAGATGACCTTCATGCAGTTCCAGCCGGTACAACTGCTGGGTGCCGACTGCTATGTGAGCCGCTCGGGCTACACCGGCGAAGACGGTTTCGAGATTTCCGTTCCGGCCGATAAAGCCGAAGCGTTGGCCCGCCGCCTGCTGGCCGAACCGGAGGTCGCCGCCATCGGCCTCGGTGCCCGCGACTCGCTGCGCCTGGAAGCCGGCCTGTGCCTGTACGGCCACGACATGAACACCCAGACCACACCGATCGAAGCCAGCCTGCTCTGGGCCATCTCCAAGGTTCGTCGTGCCGATGGCGAACGTGCCGGTGGCTTCCCGGGTGCCGCAGCGATCTTTGCCCAGCAGCAAAGCGGTGTTGCGCGCAAACGCGTAGGCCTGCTGCCGCAAGAGCGCACCCCGGTACGTGAAGGCGCTGAGATCGTCGACGAAGCAGGCACCGTCATCGGGACTGTTTGCAGCGGTGGCTTCGGACCGAGCCTGAATGCACCGGTGGCGATGGGTTACCTGGATGCTGCCCATACTGCACTGGAAACAGCAGTCTGGGCGATTGTTCGCGGCAAGCGTGTTGCAATGAAAGTCAGCAAGATGCCATTCGTTGCACAGCGCTACTATCGCGGCTGAATCGTTAGTTGAAACTTTGTGTCATGAACGCGTTCGGATTTTCGAATTCGAACGCGTTTTATTACTTTCGAAAAGCTTCGCAGCACGCCCTGGAATGAGCAGGAAAAAATCGACCGAACGGCTGCTAAAAGGTAGAGCGGGAGCGGCTTTGAGGGCTTGTTTTTGCCGACAGAGTTAGCGTAGAGTCACTGCACTGTGTTTGCATGGGTCGCTATGGTTCGTGACCTGGGCAGTAGCGCTGAGATTTGCTACAACCCGTTCGACGTCTCTTACTTTCCTGCAACCCAGCCCAGTACTCTTTCATTTGGAAGAAGCTGTTACTAATTCTAAGTTTCAAAGGAAATAAGACAATGTCCCAACGTCAGAGCGGTACCGTCAAGTGGTTTAACGACGAGAAAGGTTTTGGTTTCATCACTCCAGAAAGCGGTCCGGATCTGTTCGTACACTTCCGCGCTATTCAGGGCAACGGCTTCAAGAGCCTGAAAGAAGGCCAGAAAGTGACCTTTATCGCCGTGCAAGGCCAGAAAGGCATGCAGGCTGACGAAGTTCAAGCTGAAGGCTGATCTTCATCAACAAAGAAGCCCCTGCTGGCAACAGCAGGGGCTTTTTTGTGCCTGTGGGAGCGGGCTTGCCCCGCGATAACGACCTGACAGCTAAACCGTGCCACAGGACAACGATTTGCCCCCGTAATTTCGTAGAATGGCTGATTTGCCCAAGGAGGGCCCGTGTATGCCCAAGCAGTTGTTGCAGCCCCAGGGCGACTTCCCGGTTGTCGGCCTCGGTCGGCGCCTGGCCGCCATGTTCTACGATTTCCTGTTGTGTACCGCGCTGCTGATCGTTACCGCTGGCGTGTACAAGATGATCCAGATGGCGATCATCGGTGAAGCGCGCATGCGCCAGCTGACCGAAGCCGGCGCCCTGGACGGCGACCCGTTGCTGTCGACCATTCTGTTGTTCGCCCTGTTTGGCTTCTTTGCCAAGTTCTGGACCCACGGTGGGCAGACCCTGGGCATGCAGGTGTGGCGCATTCGCGTACAGAACGCCGATGGCAGTGCCATCAGCCTGTGGCAGGCCCTGCTGCGTTTTGTCGTCGCCATCGCCTCGTGGCTGTGTCTGGGCCTG